>NZ_FR893467.1:13253-43549 GCF_000435435.1 Alistipes sp. CAG:29
AGGTAGACGTGATGGATCGCAGCGACCAGTGGATGGTCAACTATTACGAGCGCGTGACCAAGTGTGCGGCCGACCACCATATCTTCGTCGACTGGCACGGCTCCTATACACCCAAGGGTCTTTTCCGCACCTACCCGAACCTGCTGACCTACGAGGCGGTGCTCGGCATGGAGCAGGGCGGCCGCTGCAAACCCGACAACAGCAATTACCTGCCTTTCATCCGCAATGCCGTCGGCCCCATGGACTTCACGCCGGGCGGGATGTTCTGCTCTCAGCCCGAGGATAACCGTTCGACGGGTTCGAACCCGATGGCCTCGGGGACGCGCGCCTACCAACTGGCACTTTACGTCGTCTTCGAAAGCCCGTTGCAGATGATGGCCGACAACCCGGTCTATTATTACCGCGAACATCCCTGCACGGAGTTCATCGCCTCGGTGCCTACGACCTGGGACGAGCTGCGCGTGCTGCGTGCACGGTGCGGCGAACAGGTCGTCATGGCGCGCCGCAAGGGCGACCGGTGGTTCATCGGGGGCATTACCAACAACCAGCCCTATTCCACCGAGGTCGCGCTCGATTTCCTGCCTGCCGGGCGCAGTTATACGATGACCTCGTTCGAGGACGGTGTGAATGCCGACCTGCAGGCCATGGATTACAAGAAACGTGAGCGGAAAGTCGATGCTTCGACCGTCGTGAAGATCGACATGGTTCGCAATGGCGGCTGGGCGGCCGTAATCGAATAGGCGTGCCCGGGCCGGAGTCCATCCGCGATCGGTAGGCGGACAGTGCCCGGATTTGCTGTAAAAAACGAAAGGAAGTGCGAATAACGCATTTCCTTTCGTTTTTTCGTTCCTGTGTTTTTCCTGGCGAGCCCGGGAGGGTTTCAGGCCTGCGGGGCATATTCCCGCATCCCGTACAGCTGGTCGCGCAGGCGAGGGGTGAAACCCGCCTCGCGGATGGCACCGCGGATGCCCTCGGCGTCGAAACGGTTGTGCGCTCCGGCCGAGGAGACGACGTTTTCCTCGATCATGATCGACCCCATGTCGTTGGCGCCGCTGTGCAGGGCGGCTTGTGCCGTGGCCTTGCCCACGGTGAGCCACGAGGCCTGGATGTTGCGGATATTGCACAATACAAGGCGGCTCACGGCGATGATGCGCAGGTATTCCAACGGAGAGAACCGTGTCGTTACCCCCTGGCGTTCCAATTCGGTGTCCGTCGACCGGAAGATCCACGGGATGAATGCGATGAAACCGTACTTTCCTTCGGGGCAGCGGGCCTGCAGGTCGCGGATACGCAGCAGGTGGTCTACACGCTGGTGCGGGGTCTCGACATGGCCGTACATCATCGTTGCCGAGGTCGGAAGGCCGAGGCAGTGCGCCTCGTGCATCACGTCGAGCCACTTTTCGACCGACGGCTTGGCGGGCGATATGGCCCTGCGTACGACGGGGTCGAGGATCTCGGCGCCGGCACCCGGAAGCGAGTCGAGCCCGGCTGCCATCAGGCGGCGCAGGGTCTCCAGGGTCGTCAGGCCGCTGATGCGGGCGATGTGCGCCACCTCGGGCGCACCCAGCGCATGCAGCCGCAGCGTGGGGTAGAGCGCTTTCAGGTCGGAGAAAAGCCGCTCGTAGAAGTCAATGCGCAGTTGCGGATGCAGGCCGCCCTGCAACAGCAGCTGGTCGCCGCCCAGCTCCAGCGTACGGTCGATCTTCTCGCGGTATTCGGCCAGCGTGGTGACGAATGCCCGGTCTGTCTGGTGGGGCTTGCAGTGGAAATTGCAGAACCGGCAACCCGAGATGCAGACGTTGGTGATGTTGACATTGCGGTCGATCTGCCAGGTCACCACCTCCGGGTCGGGAACCACGGCGCGGCGCACCTCGTCGGCCACGAGCGCCAGCTCCTGCAACGGAGCCTGGTCGTAGAGCCGGTAGGCCTCCTCGCGTGAGAGCGGCTCCCTTCGCCGGCATTTGTCGTAGATGCGTTGCACGGCTATCGGTTTTTACGGCGGGTGCTGCGGCGTACCTTCGGGCCGTCCTCGCGGGGTGCGGGGGCCATGGGACGACCGTTGTCTATCAGCAGCTCGAAATCGAGCTGGCGCTTCTGCAGGTCGGCACGTTTCACGCGGATGCGTACGGCGTCGCCCAGCGTCATGCGGCGGCCTGTCGAGCGGCCGACGATCTCGTAATTGGCTTCGTCGAACTGGAAGAAATCACCTTCGATGTCGCGTAGGAACGACATGCCCTCGATGTGGGTTTCGTCCAGCTCGACATAGATGCCCCATTCGGTGAGCCCCGAAATGTGCCCGTCGAACTCCTCGCCGATGCGCTCCTTCATGAATTCGACCATCTTGTACTTGATCGAAGCGCGTTCGGCCTCGGAGGCAATCACTTCGCGTTCCGAAGCGCGGGCGCACAGATCTTCGAGCGTCGTCTTGTCTGCCGCCTTCTCGCCTGCGAGGTAACGCGCCAGCAGGCGGTGCACCATCATGTCGGGATAGCGGCGGATGGGCGACGTGAAATGCGTATAGTAGGGGAATGCAAGGCCGTAGTGGCCGATGTTGTCGGTCGTGTAAAAGGCTTTTGCCATCGAACGCACGGCCATCGTCGACACAGCGTTCTCCTCGGTCGAACCTTTGATCTGGGCGAAGAGCTTGTTCAGCTCCTTGGCCACGGCCCGCCCGCCCGTGGCCTTGAAGATGTGCCCGAAGCGCAGGATGAACTGCCGGAAACGGTCGAGCTTCTCTTCGCTCGGCTTGTCATGCACGCGGTAGACCATCGTGCGTTCCACGGTGCGCCCCTTGTCGGTCTTGCGCTTGCCGCAGAACTCGGCGACGCGGCGGTTTGCCAGCAGCATGAACTCCTCGATCATCTGGTTCGATTCTTTCTGTTCCTTGAAATAGACGCCGATGGGCTTCCCAGCCTCGTCGAGCTGGAATTTCACCTCCTCGCGGTCGAAGCTGATGGCCCCGTTCTTGAAACGCTCCCTGCGCAACGCCTGTGCCAGTCGGTTGAGGGTCAGCACCTCTTCGGCGAAATCACCCCGGCCCGTCTCGATGATCTCCTGCGCCTCGGCATAGGTGAACCGGCGGTCGGAGTAGATCACCGTCCGTCCGAACCATTCGTCGAGTATCTCCAACCCTTCGTTGATCGTGAATACCGCCGAGAAACAGAGGCTCGCCTCGTGCGGGCGTAGCGAGCAGAGCTCGTTCGACAACCGCTCGGGCAGCATCGGGACGGTGCGGTCTACCAGGTAGACCGACGTGCCGCGTTCTACGGCCTCGTCGTCGATCACCGAATGCGGGCGCACGTAGTGCGTCACGTCGGCGATATGCACGCCGATTTCCCATACGCCCTCCCCGACCTTGCGTACCGAAAGCGCGTCGTCGAAGTCCTTGGCGTCGGCCGGGTCGACCGTGAAGGTCGTCACATTGCGGAAATCGCGGCGCCGGGCGATCTCCTTGGCCGTAATCCGGCCGTCGATACCCTCCGCCGCCTGTTCGATCTCGGGCTCGAAGCGGTAGGGCAGTTCGTATTCGGCCAGGATGGCGTGCATCTCGGTGTCGTTGTTGCCCGCCATGCCCAGCCGCTCGATCAGCTCGCCCACGGGGCTCTTGCTCCCTTCGGCCCAGTCGGCTATGCGCACGACGACCTTTTCGCCGTCCTTCACATCGGGGTACAGCCGTTTGGAGAGGTAGATGTCCATCGGCATACGGCGCGAATCCGCCCGTACGAATATCTGGTGCGCCCCTACTTCGGCGATGCCGACATAGGGTTTGCGGCTGCGTTCGACGATGCGTGTGATCTCGCCCTCCATTTTCCCGTCGCGGCCGCGGTGCATCACCACCACCTCCACACGGTCGCCGTTCAGGGCGTTGGCCGTGTTGCGCTGGTTGACGAAGATATCTTTCTCCTCGCCCTCGACCCGCACGTAGATGGACCCCGTGGCCGTCATGTCCGCCACGCCTTCGAAGTGGGGCAGGTGCTTGTGCGTGAGGCGGTATTTCTCGCGTGCGCACTCCTCGACGATGCCTTCGTCGTGCAGCCGTCCCAGAATTTCGAATGTTTCGCGGCGCCCCTCTTTCGTGGCGCCTCCCGAGGCCGAAGCCAGGTGTTTGAGCGAGAATTTATTGTTGGGGAACTCCCGGAAAAGGCTCAGGATGACTGCCGCTCTGTCGGTGTTCTTCGCACCCTTTGCCGGGCGCTTTTTTTGTGTTTGCTTTTTCATTTCTTCAGAATTTGCAGGGCAAGGCGCTTCATGAAGCCGATGCCCACGTTGATAGCCCCTTCGTCGGGGTTGAATGTCGCTGTGTGGGGGCGTCCTGCCGCGGCGCCTACGCCCAGCCGGTAGAACAGCGACGGGTATTTGGTACAGTAAAAGCCGAAATCTTCGGCCGTGGTGCGCAGCGGCAGCATCTCGACCTGCAATTTCTCCTCGCGGGCCAGTGCCGCGGCCTGCTTCACGAGGTGTTCGTCGTTGACCACGCAGGGGTAACCGTGGCTGATGTCGACGGCGATCCGCACCCCCAGGCGCTTGTCGATCTCGGCGGCGATGTTACGGATGCGCTGGTGGATGATTTCGCGCTCACGCTCGTCGAACGTGCGCAGCGTCCCCTCCAGGTAGACTTCGTCGGGGACGATGTTCGTGGCGCCTCCGGCCTCTATGCGTCCGATCGAGAGCACGCACTCCTCGTGGTTGAGCGCGATGAGCCGCGTCACGAACTCCGCGGCGGCCGCCACGGGGTCTTTAAGCTGCGGGCGCATGGCGCCGTGCCCGCCCGTGCCGCGTACCGAGAAGCGCAGTTCGTCGCTGGAGGCCATGTATTTCCCGGCGCGGAATCCCAGCGTCCCGACCTCCAGCTGCGGTTCGACGTGCTCGCCCACCACGGCACGCACCTCGTACCCGTCGAACGGGTTTTCGGCCAGCACCAGCGATGCACCGCCCGGGTTGCACTCTTCGCCCGGCTGGAACAGTCCGAAGAGCGTACCTCGGAAGTTGGGTTCGGCGGCGAGCTGCTGCAATACCCCGAAGAGTACCGCCGCATGCATGTCGTGGCCGCAGGCGTGCATGACGCCGGGGGTGCACGACCGCCAGCCGATGTCGTTCTGTTCGGTGATCGGCAGGGCGTCGATGTCGGCGCGCAGTACTACGGCGCGGCGTTTGGGGTCGGCTTTCCCGCGTCCTTCGATCCAGGCCAGCACGCCCGTTCGGGCGATGGGACGGTGTTCGATGCCCAGCTCCGTGAGCCGGTCGGCGATGAAGGCTGCCGTGTTGTGTTCCTTGAACGACAGTTCGGGGTGTGCATGCAGGTGGCGGCGGAATTCAGTGGGATTCATTCGTGTCGTTTAAAATATCGCTTTTGCAATCTTGATGATGTTGTCGGCCTTGCCCATCGGGTAGTAGTGCAGGACGGGAACGCCCGCCTCGACCAGCTCCCGGCTCTGGGCGACGGCCCACTCGGTTCCGATTTCGCGGACGGCCTTCGGGTCGTCTGCGTGGCGCAGCACCTCGCGCCCGAGTTCCTCGGGAATATGGCAGCCGAAGGTCTGGGGCAGCAGTGTCAGGTGGCGCACCGTCGACAACGGTTTGATGCCCGGGATGATCGGAACCGCGATACCCGCCTCGCGGCAGTGGCGTACGTAGTCGAAGAACCGCGCGTTGTCGTAGAAAAGTTGCGTGACGACGTATTCCGCTCCGGCGTCGACCTTCGCCTTGAGGCAGGCGATGTCGGCCTCGGGCGAGGCGGCCTCCTCGTGCATCTCCGGGTAACCCGCCACGCCGATCGAGAATTTCGAATGGTGGCACTCCTCGACCTCGCCGTCGACGAACTGGCCGCGGTTCATGGCCGCGATCTGCCGCACGAGGTCGACAGCATGCGTGTGTCCCTGCGGATGGGGCATGAAGAACTTTTCATTCTGCGACTTGTCGCCGCGCAGCGCCAGCACGTTGTGCAGCCCGAGGAAATCGAGGTCGATCAGCGCATCCTCGATATCGTATTTCGACTGCCCGCCGCAGATCAGGTGCGGCACGACTTCGACGCCGTATTTCTTCTGGATGGCGGCCGAGATGCCTACCGTGCCGGGGCGGCGGCGCACGACGTGCCATTCGACGCTGCCGTCGGGGCGCACCGCCTGCTTGATGCCTTCGCGGTGGAACGTCACGTTGATGTAGGCTGGGTCGAAGCCGATCAGCCGGTCGATGCTTCCGAAGACGCCGCAGCAGCCGTCTCCCTTGAGCGGCGGCAGCAGTTCGAAGGCAAAGCGCGTACGGCGTTCCGAAATGGCTTTATTGATGATGTCTACGACATTCATGGGGTATCAGATATTATGCGGTATGAGTTTTTTAACCAGTTCGACATCCAGCCCGCGGCGCCGGGCATAGTCGAGCAGTTGTTCGGTGTCGACCGTGCCGACCGAGAAGTAGTCCGCGTCGGCCAGCAGCAGTCCGCAGAGTGCCTCCCCGGGATCGACCATGTAATTTTCCGTGAGTTTCATGCCCGTGGTCAGTTCGGCCGCCAGCAGGTCGAAAACCTCGCGCTTGAGCGAGTGGTCGGGTGACGCCGGGTAGCCGAACGCCATCCTGCGGCCGCGGTATTCGCCGCGGATGACCTGCCGGGGAGTGGGCGCTTCGCCGGTTTCGTAGCCCCACATCTGCCGCCGCACGAACGAGTGCACGGCTTCGGCGAACGCCTCGGTCAGGCGGTCAGCCAGCAGCTTGGCCATGATGGCGTTGTAGTCGTCGCCCCCGGCGCGGAATTTTTCGCACAGCTCCTTCAGCCCGATGCCCGCCGTCACGGCGAAGCAGCCGATCCAATCGCCTTTGGGGGCGATGAAATCCGCCAGCGAGAGGTTGTCCTGCCCGCGGGTCTGGTTGCGGAGCATCGCCAGGCGGTGTTCGCGGCCCTTGGGGTCTGTGATCCAGATGTCGTCGCCCTCGGAACGCGCCGGGAAGATGCCTACGGCGGCCTGCAGCGTGAGCAGTCGCTCGTCGCGGATACGTGCCAGCAGCGCCTGCGCGTCGGCGAATACCTTGCGGGCCTCCTCCCCCTTTTCGGGGTGGTCGAGGATCTCGGGGTAACGCCCTTTCAGCCCCCATGCCGGGAAAAAGAAGTTCCAGTCGATGTAGGGCTCGGCATCGGCCACGTCGAAATCGGGGAAGACCATCCGTCCGGGGTGCGCTGGTACGACGGGACGGTGCGGTGTGGCGCCCTTGCGGGCTTTGCGCGCCTCGGCGATCGGGATCAGGTTGCGCGTGCGCTCGGCGTGCTCGTATTCGCTCCGCATAGCCTGCTGTCCGGTGCGGACTTTGTCGGCGTAAAGCGCCCCGTCGGGGCCCAGCAGTTGTGCCAGTATCTGGCTGTTGCGGCTGGCGTTGGGCGAATGGACAACCACGCCCGCGTAGACCGGGGCGATCTTCACCGCCGTGTGCAGGTCGGAGGTCGTCGCCCCGCCGATGATGACCGGGATGCGCAGGGCGCGGCGTTCCAGCTCCTCGCAGACATGCGCCATCTCGTCGAGCGACGGGGTGATCAGCCCGCTCAGGCAGATGCAGTCGGCGCCCCACGCCACCGCCTCGTCGACGATGCGCTGCGACTCGACCATCACCCCCAGATCCTTTATTTCGTATCCGTTGCAGGCCATCACGACCGCCACGATATTCTTTCCGATGTCGTGCACGTCGCCTTTCACGGTGGCGATCAGCACCTTGCCCGCGCGGTTCGACACCCCGGCCGCCCCCTGCTCAATGTAGGGCGTAAGCGCCGCCACGGCGCGCTTCATCACGCGGGCGGTTTTCACCACCTGCGGCAGGAACATCTTGCCTTCGCCGAAGAGCGTGCCGACATGCTCCATGGCGGGCATCAGCAGCGTGTCGATCACGGCCATCGGGCTGCCCAGGGTTTCGTAACCCTCCAGCGCATCCTGCTCGATGAAATCCGCCACGCCTTTGAGCATTGCGTGGCCGATGCGCTCGCCGAGCGTCCCCGCGCGCCATGCGTCGGGAGCCTGGGGCTGCGTCTGGGCAACCGTGCGCACTTGCTGGGCATATTCGGTGAGCCGTTCGGCAGCGTCCGGACGCTGGCAGAGGATCACGTCCTCGACCCGTTCGAGCAGTTCGGGCTCTATCTCGCTGTAAACCCGCACCATCTGCGGGTTGACGATGCCCATGTCCATCCCGGCGCGGATGGCGTGGTAGAGGAACGCCGAGTGCATCGCCTCGCGCACGGCGTTGTTGCCGCGGAAGGCGAACGAGAGGTTCGACACGCCGCCCGAGACCTTGGCATGGGGCAGGTTCCGCTTGATCCAGCGCGTGGCGTCGATAAAGGCTTTGGCATAGCTGTCGTGCTCGGGGATTCCCGTCGCCACGGCCAGCACGTTGGGGTCGAAGATGATGTCCTCGGTAGGGAATCCCGCATCGGTGAGCAGTTTGTAGGCGCGTGAGGCCACCTCCGTCTTACGTTCGTAGGTGTCGGCCTGTCCCCGCTCGTCGAAGAGCATCACCACGGCGGCCGCGCCGTAGCGGTGTATCTCCTGTGCGCGGCGCAGGAATTCGGCCTCGCCCTCCTTGAGCGAGATGGAGTTCACGACGGCCTTGCCCTGCGTGACCTGCAACCCGGCCACGAGCACCTCCCATTTCGACGAGTCGATCATCGCCGGCACGCGGGCTATCTCGGGTTCCGACGCCATCAGGTTGAGGAACGTGCGCATGGCCTCCGCACCGTCGATCAGCCCGTCGTCCATGCAGACGTCGACGATCTGTGCCCCGGCGTCGACCTGGGCGCGGGCGACGGAGAGCGCCTCCTCGTAGTTGCCCTCGCGGATCAGCCGCGCGAATTTGGCCGAGCCTGCGACGTTGGTGCGTTCGCCGACGTTCACGAAATTGGCTTCGGGGACGATGCGCAGCGGTTCGAGGCCGCTCAGCGTCGTGACATGTTTGGGTGCCGGCACGGGGCGCGGGGCGTAGTTCCCTGCGATCTTCGCCAGCTCGAAGATATGTGCCGGCGTGGTGCCGCAGCATCCGCCGACGATGTTTACCAGCCCGCGGCGCATGTATTCGCCGACGTCGCGGGCGAACATCTCGGGTGTTTCGTCGTAGCCGCCCATGACATTGGGGAGCCCGGCGTTGGGGTGTGCCGAGATGCGGAATTCGGCCACCGCGGCCAGCCGTTCGAGGTAGGGCATCAGCTGCCGGGCGCCATAGGCGCAGTTGAAGCCGACGGAGAGGAGCCGCGCATGCGATACCGAGGCGTAGAAAGCCTCGACGGTCTGTCCCGAGAGGGTGCGGCCGCTGGCGTCGGCCAGCGTGCCCGAGACCATGACGGGGATTGCGCGTCCGAGCTGTGCGGCCAGCGTGTCGATGGCGTAGAGGGCGGCCTTGGCGTTGAGCGTGTCGAAAACGGTTTCGACCAGCAGGATATCCGCGCCGCCGTCCACGAGGCCGCGCGCCTGGTCGGTGTAGGCTTCGGCCAGCTGTGTGAAGGTCACCTCGCGGGCTGCGGGGTTCCCGACGTCGGCCGACATCGAGGCCGTGCGGTTGGTCGGGCCCATCGAGCCCGCCACGAAACGGGGTTTGAGCGGGTTGCGGGCCGTGAATTCGTCGGCTGCGCTGCGTGCCACCCCGGCCGCCGCACGCGAAATCTCATAGGCGTATGCCTCCAGCCCGTAGTCGGCCAGCGACACGGCGTTGGCGTTGAAAGAGTCGGTCTCGATGATGTCGGCGCCCGCCTGCAGGTATTTTACGTGTATTTCGCGCACCGCCCCGGGGCGTGTCACCGCCAGCAGGTCGTTGCAGCCTTTGAGCAGTACGTTCCAGTCGCGGAACCGTTCGCCGCGGTAATCCTCCTCCGTGAATCCGTACTGCTGCACCATGGTGCCGAAGCCGCCGTCGAGCAGCAGGATGCGGGATTCGAGCGCCTCGTATAACTTGTTTGCCATTTACTTTCCGATGATTTCTATTTCGAAGAGTTTGCTCCAGTTCTTGCCGGTCACGAAGATGCGCTTCCCGGCGGCATCGTATGCGATGCCGTTCAGTACGTCGGTCGTGGGCGTAACCTCCTCGTCGGGCAACAGTCCCGTGAGGTCTACGACCCCTTCGACCACGCCTGTCGCCGGGTCGATGATGACGATCTGGTCGGTCGTGTAGACGTTGGCCCACAACTTGCCGTCGATCCACTCCAGCTCGTTGAGGAAATTGATCGCCATGCCTTTGAGCGTCACCGTCGTGCGTTTCTCGCGTTTGAACGTCGCAGGGTCGAGCGTGTAGATATTGGCCGTGCCGTCCGACATGTAGAGCTTTTGCCCGTCGGTGGTCAGTCCCCAGCCTTCGCCGGGGTAGCGGAACTCCTTGATTTTCTTGCCTGTTTTCAGGTCGTAGACATAGGCTTTGTTCGATTGCCACGTGAGCTGGTACAACTTGCCGTCGAGCAGCGTGATCCCTTCGCCGAAATCCTCCTGCGGCAGCCGTGCGAACACCTCCGTGCGCCCGGTTTCGAGGTCGAGGGTCTGCACGACCGATTCGCCGTGCTCTCCGGTGCCTTCCCACAGCATGCCGTCGGCGAATTGCAGCCCCTGCGTGTAACTGGTCGTCGGGTGGGGGTGTACACTCCGTACGGCATATGTGTATTCTTTCGGCGCTGCCGGGGCTTCGGGGCGCTTGGCCCGCGCCTGGTTCCCGCCGCATGCTACCAGCAGTAGGCCGGATAACAGGACGCTTGCGAACTTTTCCATTTTCTCGTTTTACTTGGAGGCAAAGATACGAAAAACCCGGCATATGACGAATTTTTTATCGTTCATTGCACAATCGGTGCGGCGGCGGACGTCCGGGACAGCTCCGCAGCGCCTGGCCGTCCGGCAGGCAGTATACCGGCCGGGTCTGCCGCCTGCCTGTCCGTCCATCCGCCGCTTGGCCCTTTGTCGGCTTGTCGCCTGCCAACCTTCCGCCTGCCCGCTGTTTCCCGCCGAACGGGCTGGTATACATATAATTTGGAAAAATTGTTGCTTTCTCGGTGAAAATCGCTATCTTTGCAACCCGATTTCGGAACGGAAAAATAGGATAACAACAATATAGCAACCATTCATTATGAAGATCGTAAGAGAACAACGCGAAGAAAACAACTCGCTGCTCCGGGTGACGGTGGGCGAGGAGGATTACGGCCAGGCCGTCGAGAAGGAGCTGCGCGAGTACAAGCGCAAGGCCAATATCCCCGGTTTCCGTCCCGGCATGGTGCCCATGGGCCTTGTCAAGAAGATGTACGGCAAAGGCGTGCTGGCCGAACAGTCGTACCGCACGGCGTCGAATGCCGTGTTCGAATATCTCCAGAAGGAGAAGATCGACTATCTGGGCGACGTGATCCCTTCGGAGGAGCAGGGCGATTTCGATTTCGAAAACGGCAAGGAGTTCGATTTCGTGTTCGAGATCGGCGAAGCTCCCGAGATCAAACTCGATCTTTCGGACAAGGATAAGGTGACCTACCACAAGATCAAGGTCGACAAGAAGATGCACGACGACTACCGTGCCAACTACCTGCGCCGTTTCGGCCGCCTGGTCGACGCCGACGAGGTGACCTCGGACGAGGCGCTGTCCGTAACGCTCGACAACGGCGAGATGAACGTTGCCGACGCTTACGTCGGGTTGATCTCGATGTCGGAGGAGGAGCGCAAGCCGTTCATCGGCAAGAAGGTGGGCTTCAAGACCACGGTCAACGTCAACGAACTTTACAAGAACCCGTCGCAGCGTGCTGCCGTGCTGCAGGTCAAGGAGGACGAGTTGGAGGGCATCAACCCCGAATTCTCGCTGGAGATCACCAAGATCCGCAAGTTCGCCGAACCGGAGCTGAACGAGGAGTTCTTCAAGATGGCCTTCCCCGCAGGCGAGGTTACCGACGAGGCCGGGCTGGATAAGTTCATCGACGCACAAATCGGGCAGGAGCTCCGCCGCGAAAGCGATTACCTCTTCACGCTCCAGCTGCGTGACTACCTCGTGAAGAAGGCCGCGCTGAAGATGCCCGAGAAATTCCTCAAGCGCTGGCTCTTTACCATCAACGAAGGCAAGTTCTCGATGGAGGATATTGACAAGGATTTCGACCAGTTCCTCAAGATGTTCACGTGGAATTACCTCCAGAAGCATTTCATCAAGCAGGACAACCTCTCCGTAACAAAGGAGGAGGCGCTCGCCGAGGCCAAGTCGCTGGCCGCCGCGCAGTTCGCGCAGTACGGGATGCCGTCGGCGCCCGAGGATATGCTCGCCGGCTATGCCGAGAAGATCCTCGCCGACAAGGATCAGGGCCAGAAGATTTACGAGAAGCTCTACGAAGCGAAGGTCGTCGAAGATGTGAAATCGAAGATCAAGGTGACGGAAAAAGCCGTATCTGCGGAGGATTTCGCTAAATTGGCCCAGGCACTTTAGTATTTGCGGAAAAAATCTTATCTTTGGACTTTGCAGGCGTGATGTTTGCAAAGTCCTTTTGTTTGTTTCAGCGCCTTTTCCGGTGGCGGCCGAAAGAACCGGATATATGGAAATTCTCCCTGTGCAAAGGGAGGTTCAGCGGGATTTTAATTATGGAATGCGGTGCGCGGAAGCGCCGTAATATGAGTCCGACGAGTTCCATGAGCGAAAATCCCGACATGCTTTGTAAAACCTGAATTCGCCGGGCTCGCTTTTGATATGTCAGAATTTGAAAAATACGCACGGAACCATTGCGGCATCAGTTCGCTGAAACTGCATGACTTCCAGTCGGTCAGCGCATCGTATGTGTCGCCGACGATCATCGAGGAGCGCCAGTTGAACATCGCTACGATGGACGTCTTCTCGCGCCTGATGATGGATCGCATCATCTTCCTCGGCGCGCCGATCTACGACGACGCGGCCAATATCATCCAGGCACAGCTGCTCTTCCTCGAATCTGTCGATCCCGAAAAGGACATACAGATATATATTAATTCGCCCGGCGGGTCGGTTTCGGCCGGATTGGGTATTTACGACACCATGCAGCTCGTCAATTCCGACGTGGCGACCATCTGCACCGGGCTGGCGGCCTCGATGGGCGCCGTGCTCCTGACCGCTGGCGCCAAGGGCAAACGCTCGGCGCTGCCCCATTCGCGGGTGATGATCCACCAGCCGCTGGGCGGGGCGCAGGGACAGGCGTCGGACATCGAGATCACGGCGCGTGAGATCATGAAGACCAAGCGCGAGCTGTACGAAATACTCGCAGCGCATTCGGGCGTTTCGGTCAGGAAGATCGAGAAGGACGCCGACCGCGATTACTGGCTTTCGGCCCGCGAGGCGAAGGAGTACGGGCTGATCGACGAGGTTCTTTCAAAACGTGGGAAGTGATGGCGCAGAATAAGAACAACAATAACCATCGGGGCGGAACGGGCGGCGACAGCTGCTCGTTCTGCGGTGCCAAGCGCGGGGATGTGGAGATCATGTTCCAGGGCATGGACGGTGCCAATATCTGCAACAAATGTATCGAGAACGGCTATAAGATCATCGTCGAGAACGACGTGGCCTCGGAGCAGCGGCGTGCCGCCGCGGCGCCCCTCAAGATGGAGGAGCTGCTCAAGCCGGCGCAGATCAAGGAATTTCTCGACCAGTATGTCATCGGACAGGACGACGCCAAGCGCTACATGGCGGTGGCGGTCTACAACCACTACAAACGGCTGCTTTACGCCCCCAAGGACGACGACATCGAGCTCGACAAGTCGAACATCATCCTCGTGGGGCCCACCGGTACAGGCAAGACGCTCATGGCACGCACGATCGCCAGGTTGCTCAAGGTGCCCTTCACGATCGTCGATGCCACCGTGCTGACCGAGGCGGGCTATGTGGGCGAGGATGTCGAGAGCATCCTTTCGCGGCTGCTGCAGGTCGCCGACTACAACGTGGCGCAGGCCGAGCGGGGCATCGTTTTCATCGACGAGATCGACAAGATCGCGCGCAAGGGCGACAACCCCTCGATTACGCGCGACGTCTCGGGCGAGGGCGTGCAGCAGGCGCTGCTGAAGATACTCGAAGGGACGGTGGTGAACGTACCGCCCCAGGGCGGGCGCAAACACCCCGAGCAGAAGTTCATCCAGGTCGACACGCGCAATATCCTCTTCATCTGCGGGGGTGCGTTCGACGGCGTGGAGAAGAAGATTGCCCAGCGTCTGAACACCCGCGCCATGGGATACGGGCGCCTGAATGCCAACCGGATCGACCGCGGCAACCTGATGCAGTACATCACGCCGCAGGATCTCAAGTCCTTCGGGCTGATTCCCGAACTGGTGGGCCGTCTCCCGGTGCTGACCTACATGCAGCCGCTTTCGCGCGAGGCGCTGCGCTCGATCCTCACCGAGCCGAAGAATGCCATCGTCAAGCAGTACAAGCGCCTGTTCGAGCTGGACGGCGTGAAGCTCTCGTTCGACGAGGCGGTGCTGGACTACATCGTCGACAAGGCCGTCGAATTCAAGCTCGGCGCCCGCGGCCTGCGCTCGATCTGCGAGGCGATCATGATGGATACGATGTTCGACATTCCCTCGACGGATGCTCGGAAATTTACCGTCACTTTGCCTTATGCAAAGAAAAAGATAGAAAAAGCAAATATTTTGGAGTTAAAACAGGTTGGATAATATCTTTTTTATTACTTTTGCAACGAGAACCTTAAGACAAAACCATAAAACCACAGACTGATATGTCATCTACCAATTCCAAACTGACCCGTGTGGCCGACAATATCCGTATCCTTTCGGCCGCCATGGTCGAGAAAGCCAAATCGGGGCATCCCGGCGGCGCCATGGGCGGCGCCGACTTCGTGACGGTGCTCTATACCGAATTCCTGCGCTACGATCCCGACAACATGGCTTATCCCTACCGCGACCGTTTCTTCCTCGATCCGGGGCATATGTCGCCGATGCTCTACTCGGTGCTGTCGCTGGCTGGATACTATACGACCGAAGACCTGCAATCGCTGCGCCAGTGGGGTAGCGTGACGCCCGGCCACCCCGAGGTGGACGTGATGCGCGGTGTGGAGAATACCTCCGGCCCGCTCGGACAGGGACATGCCATGGCGCTGGGCGCTGCCATCGCGGAGCGGTTCATGGCGGCCCGCTTCGGCGAGTGGATGGCGCACAAGACCTACGCCTATATCTCCGACGGCGCCGTCGAGGAGGAGATCTCGCAGGGCGTGGGACGCATCGCAGGGCATCTGGGGTTGAGCAACTTCATCATGTACTACGATTCGAACAACATTCAGCTCTCGACCAAGGTCGATGAGGTGGACACCGAGAACGTGGCCATGAAATACGAAGCCTGGGGCTGGAACGTACTGTCGGTCGACGGGCACAATATCAATGAAATCCGCGAGGCGCTCGTGGCGGCCAATTCCGAAACGGAACGCCCGACGCTCATCATCGGCCATACGGTCATGGGCAAGGGGGCCCGCGCTACCGACGGCGGAAGCTTCGAGGACAAGGTGTCGACCCACGGGCAGCCGCTTACGGCGGCTGGCGCCGATTTCGCCGCCACGGTGAAAAACCTCGGGGGCGATCCCGAAAACCCGTTCTCCGTGTTCGACGAGAGCCGCGAGGCCTTCGCTGAGCGCCGCGAAGCGCTCCGTGCATGGGCTGCCCGCCAGGCCGGAGTCGAGAAGACGTGGCGCGGCGAGCACGGCGACTTGGCCCGCAAGCTCGACATGTTCCTTTCGGGGCGCCTGCCCGAGATCGACTATAAGTCCATCGAGGTAAAGGCCGGCGTTGCGACGCGGGCGGCATCGGCCACGGTGCTGGGCGTCTTTGCCGAGAAGATCGAAAATATGATCGTGGCTTCGGCCGACCTCTCCAATTCGGACAAGACCGACGGTTTCCTCAAGAAGACCAAGGCCTTCACGAAGGGCGACTTCAGCGGCAAGTTCTTCCAGGCGGGTGTTTCGGAGCTGACGATGGCCTGCGTGGCCAACGGTATGGCGCTGCATGGCGGCGTGATTCCGGCCTGCGGCACGTTCTTCGTCTTTTCGGACTACATGAAACCCGCCGTGCGCCTTTCGGCGCTGATGCGCCTGCACGTGATCTATGTCTGGACACACGACTCGTTCCGCGTGGGCGAGGATGGCCCGACGCACCAGCCCGTCGAACATGAGGCGCAGATACGCCTGATGGAGCATCTGAAGAACCATCACGACGAGCGTTCGATGCTTGTGCTGCGTCCTGCTGACGGCGATGAGACGGTCATGGCCTGGAAACTGGCCGTCGAGGAGCACCGCCCCGTGGCGCTCGTGCTCTCGCGCCAGAACATCAAAACGCTGCCGGCATTGGGTACGAGCCGCCGCGAAGAGGCCGCGCAGGTTTCGAAGGGCGGTTACGTGGTGATGGATTCGGCCAAACCCGAGGTCGTCATGGTGGCTACCGGTTCGGAGGTCGCTACGCTTGTCGAAGGGGCCGAACTGCTGGCTGCCGAAGGTATTTCGGTGCGCGTGGTGAATGTCCCGAGCGAGGGCTTGTTCCGTGACCAGCCCAAATCCTATCAGGAGGGCATCCTGCCTGCCGGCGTTGTCCGCTACGGTCTGACATCGGGACTTCCGGTGAACCTGATGGGTCTTGTGGGCGAGAAGGGTATGATCCACGGCCTCGACCACTTCGGCTGGTCGGCGCCCTATACGGTGCTCGACGAGAAGTTCGGCTATAATGGTGCCACGGTGGCTGCGGAGGTCAAGAAGCTGCTCGGTAAATAATCGCCCGGGTTCCCCGCGCCCGAATGTGCGGAGAGCCCGAATTACACAATGGACAAGGCCCCGAAATCATATTCGGGGCCTTGTTTGCAAGGCGGTCGTCACACCGGAATTCCGCAGTCCGGAACCTGCCTGGATCGTTTCTGTCGGGCGCAGCCCGGAATCGGTGCCTGTCCGGGTTTTGCCGGGCAATGCCCTATTGCATGTAGAGTGTGACCCGGTCGTAGTATTGCCCGTCGATGAAAAGTTCGCCTGTCAGCCTGCCCCGGCGGATGTATACGTTGCGCAGTTCGCGCGGGTAATCGGCCCGCCCGTAGCTGATGTAGATTTTGTCGTCGTAGGCGTCCCACTGGATGTTGAGCGTGTCGAGGTAACGCCCCGTGTCGGCGTAGCGGAGCTCGTCGGTGCCGAAGCCGTCCGCCCCGAAATAGACATAGCTTTCCAGGGGGATGCGCCCGTCCTGGTAGAATCCCAGGTCGCCCGCCCAGACTCTCCCCGAGAGGGTGTCGTACAGCTCGTCGTCATCGCTGTCGCAGCCTGTGAAGGCCACGGCGGCGCACAGGAGCAGTGCGGCGAGGAAAAATCTTTTCATATACGGAGTGTTAAGAATTGTCGGATGCAAAGGTATGTTTTTTTTGCATATTGTGAAAATCCTGCGTATCTTTGCAGTCCCGTCTGTCAAGCGGGAAAATGTGGAAAGATTTGACTGATTGCAACCACAGTAAAAAATTGCTAAAACAGCTTATTTTTTATTCCAACAGCCAATTTTTCCCATTTTATACGTTTAACCATTAAAAATGTATGAAAATGGGCTTTTTGTTTACATCGGAGTCGGTGTCCGAGGGGCACCCCGATAAAGTTTCAGACCAGATTTCCGACGCCATCCTCGACGAATTCCTGCGTCGTGATGCCAATTCGAAGGTCGCCTGCGAAACGCTGTGCACCACCGGACTGGTGGTCGTGGCGGGTGAGGTGCGCTCGGATGCGTATGTCGACGTGCAGGGCGTGGCGCGCCGCGTCATCAACCGCATCGGCTACACGAAGAGCGAGTATCAGTTCGACTGCAATTCGTGCGGTATCCTGTCGGCCATCCACGAGCAGTCGTCCGACATCAACCAGGGCGTCGTGCGTGCCGCCGAGGAAGACCAGGGCGCCGGCGACCAGGGCATCATGTTCGGTTATGCCTGCAACGAGACCCGCGAGATGATGCCTGCGACGCTGATCCTCTCGCACGTCATCCTCAAGGAGCTGGCCGTCATCCGCCGTGAAGGCGAGGTGATGACTTACCTGCGCCCCGACTCGAAGTCGCAGGTGACGATCGAGTACGACGAGCGGACGAACAAACCGCTGCGCGTGCACACCATCGTGGTGTCGACGCAGCACGACGAGTTTATACTGCCCGGCAACGGCCTCACGGAGAAAGAGGCCGAGGAGCGGATGCAGGAGCGCATCCGCGAGGATGTGCGCACGATCCTCATCCCGCGCGTCAAGGCGCGCCTGGAGCGGGCCGGCGACAAGCTGGCCGGTCTGATCGGCGACGATTACATCCTGCACGTGAATCCCACGGGCAAATTCGTGATCGGCGGCCCCCACGGCGATACCGGCCTCACGGGGCGCAAGATCATCGTCGATACCTACGGCGGCCGCGGCGCACACGGCGGCGGCGCTTTCTCGGGCAAGGATTCGTCGAAGGTAGACCGCTCGGCGGCCTATGCTGCCCGGCATATCGCCAAGAACCTGGTGGCGGCAGGCGTCGCCGACGAAGTGCTCGTCGAGTTGTCCTACGCCATCGGCATCGCCCAGCCGCTGTCGATCTACGTCGACACGTACCGTTCGCCCCGCCCCGCGGCGCTGGAGGGGATGACCGACGGCGAAATCGCCCGCCGCATTGGCAGGCTTTTCGACCTGCGCCCCGCCGCGATCGTGAAACGCTTCGGGCTGAAGAACCCGATCTTCGAGGCTACGGCTTCCTACGGGCATTTCGGCAACCGTCCTTATAAGCAGGTCGAGAAGGTCTGGGAGAACGGCCGCGAAGTGGAACGCGAGATCGAGTATTTCGGATGGGAGAAGCTCGACGCGGTGGATTGCATCCGTAAAGAGTTCGGGCTGTAACGCTCCGGGACACGGCAGATCGGGACATTCGGCGCGGATGTCCCGATTTTTGCCTATATCCGCATACTAACCGGACGTTTTAGTTCGTTTGTCCTACGAAATAAAAAATTAATAGCCTATGGCGGAAGTTGCCTCTGATTAATTTATTGAACCAATTAGTGATTATGAAAAAGGCATTTTTAATTTTAGGAGTAGTTGCCGTGTCGGCCGCAGCAGGCGGATTTACGGCTTGGAAAGTTGCCGCGCCCCGCGAGGGTTCGGTGCAATATATCGAGCGTGAGGTGGAACGTACGCCCGCGCTGGGAACACATTTTACGTCATACCAGGCCGAGCAGTACCCCGACCTGACGTACGCCGCCGAGAACGCGGTGAAAGCCGTCGTCAACATCGAGGCCGTGCAGCAGGTGGAGATGCCCCGGCGCCGGGGTTACGACCCGTTCCTGGAGTTCTTCGGTATCCCGCAGGGGTATGACGAAGGGCCGCAGTTCCGCGAGCAGCGTGCCGGCGGTTCGGGTGTCATCATCTCCGAGGACGGCTATGTCGTCACCAACAACCACGTCGTGGACGGGGCCTCGAAGCTCAAAGTGAAGCTCAACGACGGCCGCACGTTCGAGGCCAAGCTCATCGGCAAGGACTCGGCGACCGACCTTGCGCTGCTGAAAATCGAGGCCGCCGACCTGCCGACCGTGCCGTTCGGTTCGTCGGACGCACTGCGCCTGGGCGAGTGGGTGCTGGCGATCGGTTCGCCTTTCGACCTGCAATCGACCATCACGGCCGGCATCGTGAGCGCCAAGGCGCGTAACCTGGGCGTGATTCCCAACGATTTCAGCATCGAGGCTTTCATCCAGACCGATGCCGCGGTGAACCCGGGCAATTCGGGCGGTGCGCTGGTCAATACGCACGGCGAACTGGTGGGTATCAACACGCTGATCAAATCGCAGACGGGCAGCTACGTGGGTTATTCGTTCGCCATCCCCGAGTCGATCGTCCGCAAGGTGGTCGTCGACCTGAAGGAGTACGGCATCGTGCAGCGTGCGCTGCTGGGAATCCGCTATGGCATCGTCGACCAGGACTTCATCGACAACATGGGTGAGGAGACCGGCATCAAGGAACTGGGCGGCGCCTATGTCAGCAGCGTCGTCGAAGGCGGTTCGGCTTCGGAGGCCGGTATCCGCAAGGGCGACGTCATCCTGGACATCGACGGCGTGAAGATCAACGACAATGCGACGCTCTCCGAGCAGATCGGTCGCCGCCGACCCAACGATAAGGTTAAATTATCGGTAAAAAGAGACGGCAAGGTGAAACAAATTGACGTTACATTGCGTAATAAAGCAGGTAAAACGGAATTAATTACCAAAGAAGACGTCGATATGGTCGAGGTTCTCGGAGGTAAGTTCGCCGATGCGGGCGCCAAACTCTGCCGTGAGCTCGATATCAAGGGCGGCGTGCAGGTGGTCGGCATCAAGGCCGACGGAATTCTGGCCCGCGCCCGCGTTAAGCAGGGATTTGTGATTACCCACATCAACGACCGTCCGGTCTACTCGCTCTCCGACATGGAGCGCATGACCGACAAGGTGCGTTCGATCGACGGTATCTATCCCAACGGCCGTGCTGCAAGCTACGTGCTTGTGGAATAGCAGGACGACCCGGGCGGGTTTTGTTTGAGAAGCTAATTTTTTAGGAAGTTAAATAAGAACATGCGTCAATTAAAGATTACAAAGTCCATCACCAACCGCGAAAGCGCCTCGCTGGACAAGTACTTGCAGGAGATCGGCAAGGAGGAGCTCATCACGGTCGAAGAGGAGGTGGAACTCGCCCAACGAATCAAGAAGGGAGACCAGGAAGCCCTGGAGAAACTGACCAAAGCCAATCTGCGCTTCGTGGTCTCCGTAGCCAAGCAATACCAGAACCAGGGACTGAGCCTTCCCGACCTGATCAACGAAGGTAACCTGGGCCTTATCAAGGCTGCCGAGAAGTTCGACGAAACCCGCGGCTTCAAGTTCATCTCGTATGCCGTATGGTGGATTCGCCAGTCGATCCTTCAGGCTTTGGCCGAGCAGTCGCGCATCGTGCGCCTGCCGCTCAACCAGGTGGGGTCGCTCAACAAGATCAACAAGGCATTCGCCCGCTTCGAGCAGGAGCATGAGCGCACCCCGTCGCCCGAGGAACTGGCCACGGAGTTGGAACTCCCCAAGGAGAAGGTCACCGACACGCTGCGTGTCGCCGGCCGCCACGTCTCGGTCGATGCCCCGTTCGCCGACGGCGAGGACAACTCGCTGCTCGACGTGCTGGTGAACCCCGATTCGCCCAATGCCGACAGGGGGCTGATCAACGAGTCGCTTTCGACCGAGGTCGACCGTGCGCTCGAGACCCTTACGGAACGTGAACGCGACATCATCAAGTATTTCTTCGGTATCGGGACGTCGGAGATGACCCTCGAGGAGATCGGCGAGAAATTCGACCTGACGCGCGAACGCGTGCGCCAGATCAAGGAGAAGGCGATCCGCCGCCTGCGCCACTCGTCGCGGTCGAAACTGCTGAAATCCTATCTTGGGTAAACGGTATTGTCGTCGTAAAATCCCGGACTAAATCAGTTAGTCCGGGATTTTTTTGTGCCTTTCGCTTCCCCTTACAGCAACAATCCGAGTGTGAGCAGCAGGCCGAACAACAGGATATTGCGTGACGTGGCGCCCAGGACGGCGTTCAGTTCGCGGCCGCGGCCGATCCGTATCATGCGGCGCCATGCAGCGACATGCGGCGGCAGGTAGAGCAGCGGCAGGAGTGCCGCCCATGTCCGCCCGTCGCCCCAAAGCCCGAGGCAGAGCGCTGCGGCGGCGAATCCCGACAGCAGGTAGAGCCGTTGTCCTGCCCGTTCGCCCAGGCGGACGACGAGCGTCCGTTTGCCGCTGCGGGCATCCTGCTCGCGGTCACGGTAGTTGTTGACCATCAGCAGTGTGTCGATCACCAGGCCGCAGGCTGCCGCGACGACCGCCACCTGCCATGTCCAGCCGCCGCAGAGGACGTAGTACGTGCAGCCGACGGGGACGAATCCGAAGAAAAGCAATACGAGCATGTCGCCCCAGCCGTGGTAGGCCAGCGGATAGGGCCCGGCCGTGTAGAGGAATGCGAAGAGGACGCAGGCGGCGCCGACGGCGATGAGCCACCAGCCCCCGTAGGCGATGAGCCCGCAGCCCGCGGCGCAGGCGGCGAGTGTGGTTGCGGCGATGCCCAGCCGCATGGACTTCGGGGTGATCCACCCCTGGGCGCAGGCGCGTTCAGGCCCGAGGCGGTCTTCCCCGTCGGAGCCTTTCAGGTAATCCCACAGGTCGTTTATCAGGTTGGCGTCGATCTGCATCAGCAAGGCGAATGCGAGGCAGAGTACCGCGGGCAAGAGGACGAACCCGCCGTCCGCCGCCGCAAGGCCGCAGCCCAGCATCACCGGGACGGCGGCTCCGGTCAGAGTCTTGGGACGTGCCGCAAGCAGCCATGCCCGCAGGGAATCGGTGCGTATCTCTTTTGTAGTCATCGTTTCGGTTTGTGGGCGCGGGGCTATCCCGGATTTACCACACGATGGGTTCCTGCCCCACGCTGCGGAGGTATTCGTTGGCGCGCGAGAAATGGCGGCAGCCGAAGAACCCGCGGTAGACCGACAGCGGCGAGGGATGCACGGCCTTGAGTATGCAGTTGCGCTGCGGGTCGGCGATGGCGCCTTTTTTCTGTGCATAGCTGCCCCAGAGCATGTAGACGATACCCTGCTTGCGCTGGGCGATGGCGCGTACCACGGCGTCGGTGAAGGTTTCCCACCCATGCCCGGCGTGCGAGGCTGCCTCGTGGGCGCGGACGGTCAGCACGGCGTTCAGGAGCAGTACTCCCTGCTCGGCCCAGCGGTCGAGGTTGCCCGTCAGGGGGATGGGTGTCCCGGTGTCGTCGGAAACCTCCTTGAAGATGTTTTGCAACGAGGGCGGGAACGGCACGCCGTCGCCTACCGAGAAGCAGAGCCCGTTGGCCTGCCCGGGGCCGTGGTAGGGATCCTGGCCGATGATGACGACCTTCAGTTTGTCGAAGGGGCATTTGTCGAAGGCCCGGAAGATATTGCTGCCGCGCGGGTAGATGCGGTGCGTGGCATATTCCTGCCGTACGAATTGCGTAAGGGCGGCGAAATAAGGTTTCTCGAATTCGGGAGAGAGCAGCTCTTTCCAGTCGGGGGCGATCTTTACATCCATGTTGCAAGGTGGTTAAAGTGGTGTAAATGTAGTAAAAAGTTGGCAGATTCCTGTTATCTTTGCACGAGGATATGAAGAAAGCATTTTTGTTTCTGGCGTTGTGCCTGCTCGGAGCGGGCCGCGCAGCGGCTGCGGAACCCGCCGACAGTGTCCGCAATGTGATTTATATGATCGGCGACGGCATGGGCCTGGCGCATGTTTCGATGCTCGCCGTCGAAGGCGGCTATGCCCCGACGGCTTTCGACCGGGCACAGGGTATTGCCCTGATCTCGACCTATTCGGCCAACAACCGGGTGACGGATTCCGCGGCTGCGGGGACGGCGCTGGCATGTGGGAGCAAGACGAATAACGGTACGTTGGGGCTGGATCCCCGGGGCGGGCGTCTGCAGTCGCTCATCGAGTGGGCGGTGGCCGAAGGGATGCCTGCGGGGATTGCCGTGAAATGCCATCTCCAGCATGCCACCCCTGCTGCGTTTTACGCGCATGTTCCGGATCGGGGCGACGAAAAGGCCATTACGCGCGACCTGCTGGCGAGCAATATCGACGTGCTCATAGGTGCCGGCAGGCGGCTCGAAAAGGAGTCCCCCGAGGGCGGTTCGTATCGTGATGCGTTCGGCCGCCGCGGCTATGCGGTCGTCGGTTCGCTCGAAGAGGCGGAGCCGGTTCGTGCGGGACGGTTGCTGTGTGCCGTGACCGATGAAAATATCCCGAAGACGATCCGGCGCGAAGATTACCTGCGCTGCGCCACGCAGAAGGCACTGGAAATACTCGCCCATAATGCCGATTCCGTCGGCCGCGGCTTTGTGCTGATGGTCGAGGGCTCGCTAATCGACGGTGCGTCGCATGGTAACGATGCGGAGAAGATACTGGCCGAAATGCGCGATTTCGAGCGTGCCGTGGCTGCGGCGATGGACTTTGCCGACCGCACGCCGGGGACGCTGGTCGTAGTGACGGCCGACCATGAAACCGGGGGGCTCGCCATCCCGAGCTGCGACGGTGATTTTACCCGCTCCGAGAGCGGTATCCGATATGTTTTCGGATCCAAAAGCCACACGGCGACCTACGTCCCCGTTTACCTTTATGGTACGGGTGCGGGGCATATTGCTGGAATAATGGACAACACGCAACTCGCCCGGCGGGTCATGGCGCTCCTCGGGAAGGAGTAGCCGTTTTTGTGCAGCGCGCCCGGTGCGGCCCCACCGGAAGGTCATGCCATTGTCCGGTGAACGGGGGCCGGGAATTACGCCCTGCCTGCACGGGTGATGCTGTTTCGGAGAATTGCTGCGCCGCCCGGCGGCAAACGGCTCCGGTTCCGCCCCGTATTAAATACAAACGGCGTCCACTGAACTCGGGGTGGACGCCGTTTGCTGCTTATGGTTGGTGCGATGCTTCGGAAAGCCTACTTTTTTTGGGTGCCATAGCCGACTACTAAAATCTCTTCCATGTCACCTTCCCGCTGTGCGGTGTCCTTGTCGTGGAGGATGCCTTCGGATGTCTGGACAGCGAAGTCTACCGGCATGCCGAATTTTACGCGTACGGCCTCTCCGCGCTGTTTGCCGGGCGTCCATTTCGGGGATTTGCCGATGACGCGCAGTACCTCGTCCGCAAGGGATTTATCGGGCGATTTGAATATTTCGGCATTGCCCACCGAGCCGTCCTTCTCGATGACGAACGTGACCAGGACTTTCCCGTAAATGTTTTTGCTGAGGGCTTCCGCCGGGTATTTCACGTTCATTTGTACCCACCGGCGGAATTCGTTGATGTCACCGCCGTTGAATTGCGGCGGGGTATCCACCACCAGGAACGGTTCTTCCCCGGAACTTTTGTTTTCACTGGTCTTAGTGTCCTGTGCCGTAGCAGTTATTCTGAAATCAACGGGCAGCGTATATCTCACACGCACCTTTTCGCCGCGCTGTTCGCCCGGTTTCCATTTGGGCGAAGCTGCGACGACGCGCCGCGTCTCTTCCGAGAATGCCTTGCCGGGGGTTTGAAGAATCTGGATGTTGCTTACCGAGCCGTCCTTTTCGACGACGAACGACAGGACGACACGCCCCTGTTCCCCGTTCTTGAATGCCTCGGCGGGGTATTTTATGTTTTTCTGCACCCATGCGCGAAAAGTGTTGAGGTCACCGTATCCCGGGTTGCCGCCCTCCTGCATCGGGAACAAGGGCATGGTCTCGGCGATCAGGAACGGCTGGTCGTCCTCCGTTTCCCCGGTTTCGCGGATGCTGCCGTCCTGAAACTCGGCCTGTGTCGTGGCGTTTCCAGTCTCCTGGCGGGCGTCCCCCGGGGTGGGCAGGGCCGTATCACCTTTGGTCGTTATGATTACTACGCCGTTGCGGGCTTCCTGCCCGTAGGTCGCTACGGCGGATTGGTCTTTGAGTACCGTTATGTTTTCGATGCGGCTCGGATCGAGCTTGTTTATGAAATCCGGGTTTACCTTGATTCCGTCGACCACCCAGAGCGGTTTGCCGGTCTGGGCCGAAAGCACCGGTGTCCCCGGGGTTTCGGATTCCAGCGTGATCCCGGTAAACTGCCGGGCTGCCTCTCCGACCTCCAGCAGGTGGGGTTTGCAACCGACGTAGGCGACTGTGAGTATTGATCCCTGCGGAGCGTAGATTTCCGCATGTCCCGATTTATCGGTGACAACGCCTTTTTGCGTGTCCTTTATCGTTATCACTGCTCCGGGCAGGGGGTCGCCATCCTTTAGTACCGTTACGGCGACCTGTTTCTCGGTGGTGGTCGCTCCTTCGTCCGACGAACTTGTTGCGGCCTTGTTTTCAGTTCGCTGCAAGACGACGACGGTGGCCTCCTTTTGGCTATGCCGCTTCGTATCGACCGTTGCCGATTCGTAGCCGGGATAGCTTACCAAAAGTTTGCTGCCGTCCGGGACGGTGATCTCGGCATGTCCGTCCGCATTGGTCACAGTGCCCTGTGTCGTACCTACGACCTGTACGATGGCGCCCGGGAGTGCCCCTTTGTCCTTGTTCCGGACATCTATCGACACCCTGCATGACTTGTCCTTTTTTTCATCTCCGGCATGCTGTGTTTCCTGCCCGGGAGCGGTTTCGATACCGGTGCCGGTTGCCGGGGCGACGATCACTGCGGCGCGCGTAGTGAAAGAGAATGCGCACAGGAGCCCGATCAGGGCTGGCAGCGTACCTGCCAGCCGGAGCAGGCTGTGCCTGCTTTTTGTCTGCGTAGTCATCATTTTAAAGCGTTTTTTAGTAAGTGAGTTACGCAGCCCGTTGGCTATTTCCGGACTATAACCGAAAAGCTGCTTGAAGATCGTTTGCATGTATTCGGCCCTGTCATAGCCGCTCGTGAGTACGTCGCTGTCGGCCTCGAACTCCTCGGCCTCGGTCAGCCGCCGTGCGGCGATCCATACGAAGGGGTTCCACCACAGGGCGGCTTTCATGGTTTCCATGACGATCCGCTCGAGGGAGTGGCGGTGGGCTATGTGGCTCGATTCATGGGCCAGGATCGCCCCCATCTCCGCTGCGGGTGTTGCGGTCCAGATGTAGATTGTGCGGAAAAACGAGAACGAAGCGATCTCCTGCCGCGTGCGCACGATCTTGTATTTGCCCGTACGGGTGACCTCCGCGCCGCGCCGGAGGCGCCGGATACGGAATACCTGCCACAACATGATGCCGAGGATCAGGGCTGCGCCCGCCAGGTAAAGCCCCAGGCACAGATGCCCGGGCGTGATGGCGTGCGCCTCGGCGTCGGGCAGCACTTCGGCCGTCCAGTCGCCCGGGGCAGGCGCAGTTACGGTCGGGGTCGCCACGATGATCCGCCCCGGCCATACGGGAATGCGGAGCAGGGGGATCAGTGCGGCTACGGCCGTCGTGGCGAGCAGGTACAGGCGGCACCAACGGAATTTCACCCTGCGTTCGAGCAGGATGGCGTAGGCCGCTAACAGCACGCCGCTGCATGCGAGGACTTCGAGGGCATATATGGCCAGTGTTTTCATGGTCGGAAGGGCTTGGGGCGGAGCGGGCGGTTATTTGCGGGCGTTCTGCATGATTTGGAGAATCTCCTCCATCTCTGTGACCGAGATGTCCTCATGGCGCGAGAAGAACGAGACCATCTGTGCCAGCGAGCCGTCGAAATAGGACGACAGTACCGACGACATGACCCCGCGTGCGTACTCTTCGCGGCTTACGGCCGGATAGTAGCGGTGGCTTTTGCCCTCGGGCGTGTGGTTGACGAAACCTTTGTTTTCGAGGATTTTGAGGAAGGTCGCGACTGTGGTGTATTTCGGGCGGGGTTCTTTTGTCTGGGCGATGATCTCGTTGACCACCGCATCGCCCAGCCTCCAGAGTATCTGCATGATCTCCTCTTCGCCGCGTGTGAGTTCCGGTTGTTTATTCTCCATGGTAGTGGTTTTTAGTTCGTTTTCGATGTCATTCAGTTTCCAGCGCGGTTGCAGCCCTCCGGCGCCGGCCATTGGATACCCCAACGTTTGAGGTATTCCGCGACAGGCCCCATGCCGACCTCTCTGCGCCACTCGTCCACGCGTTCCGCGTCGAGCAACGGGGCTATGTAATAACTGCCGTCGCCATGCCGGAGCACCTGTGATCCGTAACGCTGCGGTTCTCCTTTGCTGACGGCTATGCGATCCTCGAGCATGGCGACCTGCAAAGGCTGGATGTCCCCCAGCACCGCTCCCTGCCTCAGCAGGGGCAGGTAACGCTCCTGTATTGCCGGATCGGAATGCTGGATGACAAGGAAGAATGCCGTGCATGCGTCGCCGACCTTCGTTTTACCTACCCAGCCCCGACTGTCGAGAATAGACGAGATTTCCCGCAGGTTCAAACTGTCCGTGCGCTGCATCTCTGCGATCAGCGAGTCCGTCACGATGCCGTTTGCACCCGATTCTATGGCCCGGATATAGGCCGTGCGTACCTGCTGGTCGCTCGCGGCGATCTGCTGCAATTTCCTGCGCAACGGTATGTCGAAGTCGCGTTCAGCGCGGTGTTGCCGCGCTGTGAGCGTGTCGAGGAGTAGCTGCCAACGTGTGTCGGCATGCAGCGGTTGTAGATCTCCGTCGGTTTCGATGCGATCGGAATACCATTCCTTTTCAAGGGCTATGCGTTTGAATAACCGGTCGAAAGCCAGCCCGTTGTCTCCGGCTTTAGCCGCAGCGCAAGCTGCATTGTATAAATGATAGGGTTGTATGTGTTCTGTCTGATAGAAGGCTGCTTCGAATGCCCGGCTCGCGCCGGCGGGGTCGCCGGCCATGTAGAGCGAGTCGGCTTGGCGGATGTGCGCGAGGTAGGTGCTCTTGTCGCTTTGCTGTGCGTATGAGCACAAGAAGGCTGCGACAAAAATCAGGGCGATATACATGCGCTTTTCCATGAGCATTATGATTTAAACTCGACACAAGTTTACTACTAATTTTTTAGATCAACAAATATTTCTTCTAAAAAATTAGTAGATAGCGCCCAAAAAGCAGAATACCTATATTAACATGCGATATGCGATGTAACCTTGTTTGGGAATTTCCGGGGAGTCCCCTGTCTGCATTGTGGCGCGAAGGCCGGCTGCCGGGGCAGGTTTGTTGCCGGAAAACCGGGTGCGCAGGCGCAAACGAACCGCCGGATTGCCGGACGGGGGAGGCTGCCGGCGGTGGCGGAATGCTCCTTCAGGGAGTCAGCCCAGCCGTGCCTCTTCGTTGTCCTTCTCCGCCTTCTCGTCCTCTTCCCAGTCGAACCACGGGAATTCGTGGCGCCCGGCGAGCGAAAAACGGGTGTAGGTGATCGGAAGCCCCATTTCGAGGAATCGTTTCTCGTAGGCGGTCTTAACCGACAGCACCTCGTCGGCGTAGCCCGTGCCGTAGATGTCGGCGTTCGAGACTTCGCATGGCAGCCCGTAGCGGCGCACCACCTCGTTCGTATAGCCGAACAGATGTTTCGAATCGGTCTTGAGGTTGATCCATCCGTCGGGGGACAGTATGCGGGCGTAATATCCGAGGAAAAGCGGCGAGGTGAGGCGTTTCTTCGCCCGGCGGCTCTTGAGTTGCGGGTCGGGGAAGGTGATCCATATCTCGTCGACCTCGCCCTCGGCGAACAGGCCGTTGATAAACTCGATGCGCGTGCGCAGGAACCCCACGTTGGGCATCCTGCGGTCGGTGGCGGTTTTGGCGCCCCGCCACATGCGTGCGCCCTTGATGTCGATGCCGATGAAATTGCGCGACGGGTCGCGCTCGGCCAGCGCTACGGTATATTCGCCCTTGCCGCAGCCCAATTCGAGTACGATCGGGTTGTCGTTATGGAAAAAGTCGCTGCGCCAATGCCCTTTGAGCGGGTGGTCGCAACGGAATACCTCGTCGAATTCGGGTTGTATGAAACAGTCGAAAGTCAGGTTCTCGCGGAACTTGCGGAGCTTGTCCTTGCCCATTGTTGTCTCTTATTCGCTTTTTACGATATTTATGCCGACGGCCTCGATGCCCTTCACCGGGCGGCCGGGTGTGACGGTTATGCAGTAGTCGCCCGTGCGGGCGAAACGGATGCGGCGGCGATAGGGGAGGTCGGCCTCGCGCGACAGGGCGGCCGGAGTGTGCGCGGCCGGGAGTGCGAGCCGGAAAGCCTCTTCGTGCCGGAGCGAATCGGGTGTGACGACTGCTATGCGTACCGTCAGCGTGTCTTCATCCATGCGGTCGTCGTAGCGCAGGAACAAATCCATGTCACGCAGCGTCGTCGTATCGGTGTTGGTGAAGACGATGGCGGCGGGTGCGTCCCAGCCCGAGGCATTCACATCGGTCACCGCGGCTCCGTGGGGTGACACGCAGCCTGCGGCAAAGGCCGCGGTGGAAAGGAGTACTGCCCGACGGACTTTCCGGAATGCGCTGCCCGTCCGATCCCGGTATGCGGCTGTGCCGGACGCTGCCCTGCCCGACCTCGGCGTATGGAACCACGTTGTGCCGGGTTGTGTCGTACAGGGCTGCATTGCGCCGGCCTGCGTGGCAGTGCTACCCGGAATGCCGGCCGTCTGCCGAAGCGTTCCGGCTGCTGCGCGACGTGCCGCTATGTCACGTGCCCGTATCACCGTCTATTCGTTTGAACCCCCGTTGCTTCCGCTGCCGTTGTCGCTGCTCCCTTCGCGGCGTTCGCCTCCCGGACGGCGGCGGTTGCGGTTGTTGCGCCTGTTGCCACCTTCGCGGCGTTCCCCGCCGTTTGTATTGCCCTCTGCGCCGTTGTTGCCTCCGTTGTTGCCGTTGCCATTGTTGCGGGGAGCTGCCTCATTGCGGTTCCCGTTGCGGCGGGGGC
>NZ_FR893467.1:43560-46618 GCF_000435435.1 Alistipes sp. CAG:29
CCGTTGCGGCGCCCCCCGCCGTTGCGGCCCTCCCCGTTGTTCCGGTTCTCGTTGCTGCGGCCTTCCCCGTTACGGTTCTCCCCGTTGCGGGAACGGTCGCTGCGCCGCTGGCGGCGTTCGGGGCGCTCCTGCTGGGGCTGCTGCCCCGGCTGAGCCTGGCGGCGCTCCTGTCCTGTTTCCTGGGAAGGCTGTCCGTTCTGCCCCTCCTGTCCGTTCTGTTTGCCCCGGTTGCGGCCGCGCTTGTTGCGCCGTTTGGCCGAGTCGAAACGGGTGATGCTGTCCTCTTCGGAGCGGTAGGTCGGCTCCTCGGCTATCGGGCGGATGTCGTCGGCGTGCTGCAGCTGGTCGACCTTCTTGCCTGCACGGTTCAGTGCCATGATTTCGCGCACGCGCGACACGGGCAGCGTGGTGACATTGACCATCGCATCCTTGCTCGACGAGAAGGTCATCGTACCGGCGAGGATGTCGCTCTTGACGAGGAAATATTCGCCGTCGATGGCCTGCAACGGCTCACGCAGGCGCGGGAACTCCTTGCGGGCGTCGACATAGGTGTCGTATTCGTACATCATGCAGCATTTGAGCTTCGAGCACTGTCCGGCCAGTTTCTGGGGATTGAGCGAAATCTCCTGTGCACGGGCGGCACCCGTCGTGACGCTCGAGAAGCTCGACATCCACGATGCGCAGCACAGCTCGCGCCCGCAGGCACCCAGCCCGCCGATGCGCCCGGCTTCCTGGCGTGCGCCGATCTGCTTCATTTCGATGCGGATGTGGAACCGCTCGGCGAAGACCTTGATCAGTTCGCGAAAATCGACACGCTCGTCGGCGATATAGTAGAAAATAGCCTTGATCTTGTCCCCCTGGTATTCCACGTCGCCGATCTTCATGTTGAGTCCCATGTCGGCGGCGATCTGGCGCGATGCGATCATCGTTTCATGTTCGAGGGCGATGGCCTCCTGCCATTTCTCGATGTCGTAGGGCTTGGCCTTGCGGTAAACTTTCTTGAACTCGCCGTTGTAGGGGTTGAATCCCGTGCGGCGCATCTGGCGTGCTACCAGGTCGCCCGTGAGCGAAACGACGCCGATGTCGTGTCCGGGCGATGCCTCGACCGCCACGATGTCGCCCCGCTTGAGCTGCAGGTTGTTGGCGTTCTGGTAGAACGAGCGGCGCGTGTTCTTGAACCGCACCTCCACGATGTCGGTTGGGATATTCTCGGGGTACTCCTCGAGCCACGCCGTTTCGTGAAGCTTGAAACACCCGTCGCAGAGCTTCGCCTCGCACTCTGCGCCGCAATCGCAGAAACTGCATCCGCGGCCTATTTCGGGTTTACACTTTTTCGTATATTGTTTTTCGGTGTCCATTTGTGGGCATAATTTGCGTAAAGATACGAAATTTTTTTTATCCGGCGGCCACTCTGCCTAAATCGTTGTCTCAATTGCCCAGGCGGAGCTTGCGGACGCTGCGCCGGATGCGGACGATCATCATCACGGCCGCGGCCGACAAGCCGAACGAGAAGCCGAGGAAAAGCCCCGTCGGGCCCATGCCGAGCGTGAAGCCGAACAGGTAACCCACCGGCAGGTTCAGCAGCCAGTAGGATACGAAGGCGATCGGCATGATGATCTTCACGTCCTGTATGCCGCGCAGGATGCCTACCGAGACATTCTGGATGCCGTCCGAAAGCTGGTAGAGCGCCGCGAAGACCAGCAGTTGCGAAGCGATGGCGATCACCTCGGGGTTGGTCGAGAAGAACGTCGGGATGATGTTGCGCATGGTGATGAAGACCAGCGCTGCAAAAGCGTTCCAGGCGAGCACCAGGTGGTACGACGCCTTGGCCGCCAGCGACAGCTCCCCGATGTTGCGGGCACCGTAGCAGTGCGACACGCGGATGGTGGTGGCCGCACCGATCGACATGACGATCATGAAGGCGCAGTTGCCGATCGTAACGGCGATCTGGTTGGCGCTCATGGTCTCCTTGCCGAACCAGCCCATCATGATGCCAGTGCCGACGAACGCCGAGGCTTCGAGGAACATCTGCATCGAGATCGGAAGCCCCATGTGCAGCAGGTTCTTCACCGTGGCCCACGAATAGTTGCGGGGCGAGAACCCGTCGAGGTAGCCGCGGTATTTGTGGCGGTTGTAGAAGTAGCCGATCATCAGGATCGGGGCGATGATGCGCGAGAGCAGCGTACCCAGCCCGGCACCCTCGGCACCCATTTCGGGGAGCCCGAAGCGGCCGTAGATGAACACCGCGTTGAAGCCGATGTTGGCCATGTTGGCGATGATCGTCACGACCATCTCGACCTTGGTGTTGCCCACGCCTTCGAGAAATTGCTTGAATGCGAAGAAGAGCATGACGAACGGCATGCTGAATACCAGCATCTTGTAGTAGGGGATGGCCATGTCGACGACCTCGACCGGCTGGCCGAGGTCGTACATGAGCGGGATGACCGCATATTGTACGGCGGCCATCGCGAACCCGAGCAGCGTGTAGAACAGGATGCCGTTTTGCAGCAGCCCGGCCGACTTCTCGCGGTCGCCCTGCGCGTAGAGTTCGCCCACGAGGGGCGTCATGCCCAGCGCGATGCCGATGGCGGCGATGAAAAGGATGAAGAACACCGCCCCGCCGAACGATACGGCGGCCAGCGGCACGGGATCGTCGCCGCCGTAGCGGCCGACCATCAGGTTGTCGGCCACCTGCGTGAGGATTTGTCCCAATTGCGTCAGTACGACGGGCAGGGCCAGCCGCAGGTTGGATTTGTACTGGTCTTTGTATTTCGAGAAACTGTACATCGGTTTTCCGGATTAGGGTGCAAAGATAGCCATTTATGTCCGGATTGCAATCCTCGGGCTGTCCCGGGATGAAAAATCCGCCCGTTTCTGGGCGGATTCCATGCCGGAGGTCAGTACGGGAGCGTGATTTCGATGCAGCAGCCCGCGCGGTAGTCGGGGCATACGCGGATTGCGCCCCCGAGCCGGGTGACGATCAGGCGGCAGAGGTACAGGCCGATGCCCGACCCGGGTTTGAACGAATCTACCTTGGTGAAACGGTCGAATACCCATT
>NZ_FR893467.1:46656-54279 GCF_000435435.1 Alistipes sp. CAG:29
CCGGGCGGTGCCTATTCCGGTGTCGGTTACGCGGATGCGGAGTTTGCGGGTGCTGTCGTCCTTGTCGCAGCAGACCGTGACGGAACCCGCAGCGGTGAATTTGGCGGCGTTCTGCAACAGGTTGTCGATCACGCGCGTCATATAGGTTTCATTGGTCGGGATGACGCAGGTGCCGCGACCCCCCCCCTTGAGGATGTACTCTACCGACGGGTTTTGGGAAAGTTCACGCTGGATTTGCAGCCGCTCGGCACACAGCAGGCCGAGATCGGTTTCGGCGAGCGGCAAGGGCTCTTCGGAGCTGACCAGGCTCGACAATTCGAGCATGTTTTCCAGCAGGGTGGTCAGCGCGGTCGTGCTCGCCCATATCTGTTCGCGGAATTCGCGCCGCGTATTGTGGTCGTGGTCGCCTTCGAGCAGTAGATCTGAGAACCCGTTGATGGCGTTGAGTGGCGTGCGGATTTCGTGACACATCGAGTTGATGAAGGCCGTTTTCATCTTTTCGCTCTCCATGGCGCGGCGGCTTTGGCGGGTTATCTCTTCGTTGGCATCGGTCAGTTGCCGCCTTATCTGCTTCAGCTGCCGAACCATGACGTACTGGTAGACGCTCCAGCCGACGAGCAGCAGCACCAGAATGCCGCCCGCAAGCAGGGCGATGAATCGTATGCGGCCGGTCAGCCGGGACTTTTCGAATTCCAGCCTGCCCACCTCGAACAAGGTCTGCATTTCGGCAAGACTGCTCTGCGCCTCTTCTACCCGCTCGTTGAAGCGGATGTTATTGGTTGTCCGCACCGCTTTGAGGGCGTTTTTATAATCGCCCATTTCTTCGTACAGATAGGATTGGGTGGCATAGATAGGGGCTAAGTCCGCTTTTATGCCTTTGCTTTTGTAGACGGTTATGGTCGAGTCGATGTAAGCCACGGCCCGTTCGTAATCCCCCGTACACTGATAATACCGGGCGCTGGTGCTGTATATTTCCGCCATGTCGCCTCTGGCGCGGGCCAGCCCGATGCATTTTTGGTAATACTCGTTCAGCTTATCTCGGGAGATCAGGTCGCGCAGGTATACCATTTTGGCATAGGCGCGCATCATGTAGCCCGTCGTGTCGCGGTGGGGCCGTTCGAAGCGGTCGTCCATCGCCAGCCATTTGCGGTGCAGGTCGATACATTGCCCGATCTGCTCTTCGGCGCGCTTGTCCTTGCAGAGCATATAGAGATCGGAAAGTTCGTCGTGGCAAATCTTTTCCAGGTGGAGACGCTCTTCGAGCGGGTATTTCCTGAGGTTTTCCAGCGCTCGCTCCACATAGGGGATCGCCTTGGCGATGTTGTCGTAGGCTTCGGTCGTGACCGACGAAAAGTCGATGGCCAGGCCTGTCAGGAGTTCCCATTCGATGCGCTCCTCGGGCGTGAGCCGATCGTAGTTTTTGCCTTTGAGTTCTTCCAGCGCACGCGTTACCGTTTCGATCGAATTGTTGTCGTTCATCTGTTTCCAGAGGTAGTAGGCGTAAAGCGATGAACGGAACAGGGCGTGGCGGGAACCCGGGAGAATGCTGTCCGAGAGGGCGATGTATTTCTCGGCCCGCCGGGTGTCGCGGTCGGCGAATTTGCGAACCAGAAAGTCCAGCGCATCTTTGCATCCGTAGGTATCCCCGGCCTTGTGCGCTTCGGCGAGTGCCGCTTCCCAATGGGGTGCGGCCAGTTCGAGGCTGTCGCCGCTCAGGTCGGCAAGTTGGACGTATATACGTTCCCGGCCGGCGGCATCGGGTGTTTTCGGTAAGAGCGTAAGCAAACTGTCGGCATGTGCCGGCTTGGGGGGCGCCGATATTGCAGCGTACGGAAACAAGGACATAATTAGCCCTGACGCAAGGGCTTTCAGGAGAATCTGACGCATGTCGGTGTCGTGAAACAATATTAAATTCGGACAAATTTATGAAAAAAAATCTTTCGGGGAATTATCATTTAAAAAATAGCAAACATAAAAACAGAGACCGGTTGCAAGCCGGTCTCTTTTAACGGGACGGGTCTGAACCGTCCGGGAGTCATGCCACCCGCAGCTTTACGCCGTGCGATTTGTCCGACTCGACGACGACCGTGTCGCCTTCGTGGAGTTTGCCGTCGATGATCAGCGTCGAAAGCGGTTCCTCGACGTTGTCCATCAGCGTACGTTTGAGCGAGCGGACTCCATAGCGCGATTCGTAGCCCATGGCCGCCAGGCGACGCTTGGCTCCGTCGGTGATCTTCACCTTGTAGCCCAGGCGGCGCGTGCGTTCGAAGAGCCCTTGCAATTCCAGTTCGATGATCCGCTCCACATCGCTCAGTTCCAGCGTGCGGAACAATACGATGTCGTCGATCCGGTTCAGGAACTCCGGGGCGAAGGTCTGCTCGAGTGCCTTGCGGTATTCGCACCGGGGCGTCGCGGAGGCTGTGGCACTCTTCGATACGGTGCTGTAACCTACCTGCACCGATTTCTTGACCACGTCGCGCGACCCGACGTTCGAGGTCATGATGATGATCGTGTTGCGGAAGTCCACCTTGCGGCCCGAGCCGTCGGTGAGGTGTCCCTCGTCGAAGATCTGCAACATCGTGTTGAAGACCTCGGGGTGTGCTTTCTCGATCTCGTCGAACAGGATCACGGCATAGGGCTGGCGGCGTACCGTCTCGGTGAGCTGGCCGCCCTCGCCGTAGCCGACATAACCCGGTGGCGAGCCGATCAGCCGGGCGACGTTGTGCTTCTCGCTGTATTCGCTCATGTCGATGCGGATCAGTCCGCGCTGTTCGTCGAAGAGCCATTTCGAGACCTCCTTGGCCAGCAGCGTCTTGCCTACCCCCGTGGGGCCGACGAAGAGGAATACCCCGATCGGACGGTTCTCGTCCTTGAGCCCGGCCCGCGAGCGGCGGATCGTGCGCGAGATCTTCTCGACGGCCTCCTGCTGCCCTACGACCCGCTGCGAAAGGTGCTGGCAGAGGGTTTGCAGGCGGGTCATCTCTCCGCCCGAAATGCGCTCGGCGGGGATGCCCGTCATCGAGGTGATGACCTGCTGGATATGCTCGGCCGTGATCTCCACGGGGTTGGTTTCGAGCGACCGCTGCCATTCGTTGCGGCTTTCGCCCAGTTTCGAACGGAGTGCGATTTCGCGCAGGCGTGCCGAGGCGGCCTTTTCGTAGACCAGTTCTTTGACCGCCTCGCGGCGTTCGCGCCGCACTTGGTCGAGTGCGTTTTCCATCTGGCGGAGTTCGGCCGGTTCGCGCGCCGATTGCAGGTGTATGCGCGAGCCCGCCTCGTCCAGCACATCGATCGCCTTGTCCGGGAAGAAGCGGTCGGTGATGTAGCGCCCGGTGAGTTCCACGCAGGCTTGCAGCGCCTCTTCCGTATAGCGTACCTTGTGGTGCTGCTCGTAGTGGGAGGCGATGTTGCGCAGGATCTGGAGCGTCTGCTCGGGCGTCGTGGGCTCGACGACGACCTTCTGGAACCGGCGCTCGAGCGCCGAGTCGCTTTCGATGTTCTCGCGGTATTCGTCGAGCGTCGTGGCGCCGATGGTCTGCAGTTCGCCCCGTGCGAGTGCCGGTTTGAGGATGTTGGCCGTGTCGAGGCTGCCCTGTGTCGAACCGGCACCCACGATGGTGTGTATCTCGTCGATGAATATGATCGTGTCCTTGGCCTTGCGCAGTTCGTCGAGCAGTTGCTGCATGCGCTCCTCGAATTCGCCGCGGAACTTCGTGCCCGCTACGAGCGACGATACGTCGAGCGAGAAGAGCGTCTTGTCGGCGATGGTGTAGGGCACCTCGCCGCGTGCAATGCGCAGAGCCAGCCCTTCGATGATGGCGCTCTTGTCCACGCCCGATGATGGCGCTCTTGCCCACGCCCGCCTCGCCGATGAGGATCGGGTTGTTCTTCTTGCGGCGCGAGAGTATCTGGACTACGCGCTCGATCTCCTGCTCGCGCCCCACGACGGGGTCGATTTTACCCTCTCGGGCCATCTGCGTGAGATTTACGCCGAACTTGTCGAGCACGTGCGATGTGTTTTTCTCTTCGGGTTTGTTTTCCTCGCTGAAATCGAGCATGTGTACCTGTATCTCCGTGCGGAAATCGTCGCCGGCGGCGAATTTCTTGATGTCTTCGGATACGACTTCACCCGTGATGCCGTACATTTCGAGTACGCGCGATGTCGCGGTCGAGCGGTCGCCGACGATGGCCCGCAGTGCGTGGGCCGTAGAGACGCTCCGCACGGCGCCCGATACGGCGCACAGTTCGTCGGTAAAGGCGCGGTAAAACTCTTCGGCGCCCGTGTTTTCGCGCCGCCCTGCCCCGAGTACCTCGCGTTCGATGCGCAGGCGTACCTGGTAGAGCTCCCAGTCCTTCAGACGGGAGGATAAAAGCTGGTAGGCAAGCGACCCTTCTTCGCGGAGCATCTCCAGCATGAGAAAATCCTTCAGCGAGTGGTCGATTCCTGCTTTGGTCGTATTAAACGCCGCGCGGGCAATGATGCCCTCGAGCGTCTTCGAAATTTTTACTTGCATGTTGCGTCGTCATGAAATTTAATAGTCTAACTTTTGATTCTTCGCCTATCTAACGGCATGTTATTGTTAAATATTATGTTAACTTGTTGAGCGGTATTTATTGCATTGTCCCTGAGTGGATTGTGCGGCTGAAATTCTCGGTGTGCGATGCTGGAAACGGGCTTGGATGTGTTCTGAACGGGTTTCCGGCCTTTTTCGCAGGGAGAAGATGCTCCCCCGGAAGGATAGTTCCGGTACTATGGAAAGGGTATACGGAGGCAGGATAGGCTCCCTGTGGCCGGTGCCGGAAAGAGCTCTTGCGGGGGCGGGGTTCGCCGGCTTTGGTTACCGGGGCTGCCTGCGGTGCCGGGCGGCTCTGTACCGGACGGCTTCTTGTGCGGGATATACCGACTGCGCCGGGATTAGTTGCCTGTTGCCGGCCGGTGCCGGGCGTCAGTTGCCGTTATACAATTATGATTCGGAATGTTTTATTTTTGATACGATGGCTGAAAGCCGTACCGATACCCTGCCGAAACCGGATGTAGATTTTTCCAGTGTATTATCTCTCTGAAAAACAATTATTATTACAAGTATAAAACGGAGTGTGTGTGTTTTTATTGTGCCGGTCTTGTTTATTTGTGTTGTTAATTTTGTATTTTTGTGGAAAAGGCCCGTCCGGGGCTGTTGACAACCGACTTCAACCCGAAAAGAATATGAAACGGATCCTGATCCCTCTCCTGGCGCTCGCCGCCGCCATGACCTTTGCACAACCGCCGCGCCCGCTGCCACCGGGCTATCCCGACCGTTCGGGGAATATAGACCTCGAAAGGGGGTTCCGAACCCCGCCGGCAGGTTACGGCGAGGTGCCCTTCTATTGGTGGATCGGCGACACGCTCACGCGCGAACATCTCGCCTGGCAGCTCGACATGCTGGCACGGAAACGGATCAGCAGCCTGCAGATCAACTATTGCCACACCGATACGGGCGGCATCACCTACGGCAGGACATTTCGTTCGAAGCCCGACCTTTTCACTCCGGCGTGGTGGGAGCTTTTCGGGTGGTTCATGACCGAGGCCGGCAAACGCGGTATGACCGTCAGCCTGAGCGACTATACGCTGGGCGTGGGGCAGGGCTCCTATGTGGACGAGATGCTGGCCGAAGACCCGACGCTCAACGGTTCGGAACTGCATTTCGACAGCCTGGAACTCGGCCGCGGGGAGCGTTTCTCGCGGGCTTATGCGCAGCGGCCGCTTTCGCTGAACGCTTACCCGCTCGATGCCCGGGGCCGGATCGACGGGGCGCCGGTCGACCTGTTGCCGGAAATGGGGCCAGACGGGGTCGAGTGGCAGAACCCCTGGCCGCGGGCCCTCGTGGCCGAAGTGAAGGCCGAGCGGCGCCTGCCTTCGCTCGATCCGATGCACCCTCGTGCGGGGCACAGTTACGTGCGGCACTTTTTCCAACGTTTTGCAGACCGTTTCCCCGGGGAATCGGAAACGGGGCTCAATTTCTTTTTCTCCGATGAGCTGAACTTCAACCTGCAGGGCAATATCTGGAACGATATTTTCCGCGACGAGTTCATGCGCCGCAAGGGATACGACATCCTGCCGCAGATCGACGCGCTGTTCGTCGACCTGGGTGACAGTTCGGTCAAGGTACGCATGGACTATAACGACGTGCGCGTGGCGCTGAGCGAGGAAAACTTCTTCATCCCCGTCTATGAGTGGCACCAGCGGCGCGGGCTGCTCTTCGGATGCGACCACGGCGGCCGTGGCCGCGACGTGGGCGAGTTCGGCGACTATTTCCGTACCCAGCGTTGGAACCAGGCTCCGGGCTGCGACCAGCCGATGTTGCAGAAGGACATTATTAAAAACAAGGTCGCCTCGTCGATCTCGCACCTCTACGAACGCCAGCGCGTCTGGCTCGAAGGTTTTCACAGCAGCGAGTGGTCGACCAACTCGGCGCAGCTGACCGATGCGATCTTCGCCAATTTCGCCATGGGGCAGAATCTGCTGAGCCTGCACGGGCTTTACTATACGACCATGGGGGGCTGGTGGGAGTGGGCGGCGCCCTGCAACCATTTCCACGAGCCTTACTGGGACGAGATGGACGGGTTGCTGGAGTGTACCGAGCGCCTGAGTTATATCCTGTCGCAGGGATACCACGTCGCCGACGTGGCGATCCTCTATCCCGTCGAGCCGGTGGTGGCCGGGTACGGCAACGAGGCTGTCGAAGCCGCCTTTGCCGCCGGGGAGGCGATTTACCGCGACGGCATCGACTTCGACTACATGGATTACGAATCGCTCGGCCGCGCCGAGGTGCGCGACGGCCGGTTGCATGTGGCCGGGGAGTCGTTCGGCGTGGTCGTGGTTCCCGCCATGCGGGCGATCCGCCACTCGTCGCTCGAAAAACTGCGCGACTTCGTTCGCGACGGCGGCATGGTCATCAATATCGGCCCGCTGCCGGAGGCCTCTGAAAAGGAGGGGCGCGGCAGCCGGGCGTTGACGGAACTGGTGGCGGATCTCTTCGGGGGCGGGCGCGACCGGGTTTTCCGTATCGGCGATCCGGCGGATGCGACCGCACTCATCGGCCGCAATACGCAGCGCGATTTCACGCTGCTCCGCCCGGCAACGGATGCCGGGGCGCATCCTGCCAAGCAAAAGACGGGCGATCCGACCCCTTACGTCATGCACCGCCGCATCGGCGGCCGCGACCTCTTTGCGGTCTATAACGTCGGGCGGGGCGCAACGTGCCGTTTCCGTGCATGGGGAGCCGCGGAGCTGTGGGATCCGTGGACGGGCGGGAAACGCCCGCTGCGGGTTGCCGCCGTCACGGATGCCGGAACCGAGGTGGTGATGCCGCTGGAGCGTACGGACATGCAGCTGATCCTCTTCGACCCTTCCCGCGATGCGGAGGTCGGGGCGGAATCCGCCGGCGCGGGGAGCACGCAGCGGATCGACCTCGGCGGGGAGTGGGATTTCCGGCTGGAACCCTTGCTGGACAACCATTTCGGCGATTACCAGTGGCCGGGGACGGACGAAAAGATCAGTGCCTGTATTTATGATGCCGAATACGAACGGCTCGGCGGCGAGGCTCGGAAAGGCCGCGGACGGTTCACCTTCGGAGATCGGTT
>NZ_FR893467.1:54301-121432 GCF_000435435.1 Alistipes sp. CAG:29
GAGCGTGATGCTTCTGGGAGCGGTACCCGCCTCGGTGGATGAACGGACGGTGCTGGACAACCTGCCCGGCACGGCGTCGGGCGTGGAGGCAGCCGGCGTGCGGTACGACTGGCAGCCCTATGCGTTCTCATGGCGCTGGGGCGTCGAGGGCGACTTCGGGCATCAGGGCTGGCACGGCCTGAAGGCGGAGATGTACGACGATTTCATCCGCCTGGGTGCGACCGAACGGGCTTTCAACGGCATGGTTCGCAAGGCCGAGGCATCCGGAATGAAGGATTATTACCTTTACACCTGCGTGGATGCCCCGCGCGACGGGTTGTACGACGCCGAATGGGGCGGGATGCAGCCCGTGGGGTTCTATGTCGGCGGGGAACGGCGGGAGCCTGCGCCGCAGGTCGCCCTGAAGCAGGGCATCAACGAGATCGTGCTGCATTACGATTCGTTCGGCACGGCGCGGTTCGCCCTGCGCGACGGTGCGGCGGACATCGCGCCCGAGACGCTGGCCGAGGCCCCGTTGCGGATGAAGTTCCGCGGCGACCGGGCGCTGCTGCCGTTCGACAGCCGGAAGACGGCGGATACGCGGGCGCGGTTCACCTTTACGGCGGCGCCCGGGCTGGAGGCGCTGGAATTCACGGCTTTCGGCCGGAAACCCGAAGTGCGTGCCGACGGCCGGAAATGCCGGGTCGCCGAGGTCGCACGCCGCAGCGACGGCGCCGTAACCTACAGTGCCGTGTTGCCCCGGCGTGCCGAACTTCCGGCGGAGGTGTCGCTGACGCTTACCGAAGAGCGCGGGTATGCCGGCGGTGCGGCGATAGACGGCCCTGTGAAGCTGGTTTGCGGGGCGGGACGCTATACGGCCGGCGATTGGTGCCGTAATGATGCCTTGCGTACTTATTCCGGTGCGGCGTGGTACGGCCGGGACTTTACGCTGACGAAGAAACCCGCGGGTCGTGTGACACTCGACCTGGGCGAGGTCGTCTCGACGGCACGGGTGCTGGTCAACGGTCGTGAGGCCGGTTTGAGGCTGACGTCGCCCTGGCGTTTCGATGTGACCGGACTGTTGCAGGAAGGTGCCAACCGGATCGAAATCCGGGTTTGCAATACGACGGCCAATATCTTCCTCTCTTCGCCGACGGTCTACCGCGGCGATACGAAGGCCGGAATACTCGGCCCGGTGCGGATCGAGATCGCCGAATAATCTGCGGCCGGGAGTGTTAAGGCAGGCGCCGCAATTTTGCGGCGCCCGCCTTAATCGGATGAAGCCCCGGCGTGGATTCTCCGGCGTATTTTCGGGCGGGCGTCTTCGGTACGTCTTCGGGGCGGATTATTTCCGCGGCCACTCCCCGACCTCCATGTCGCGCATGTCGGCGCCGTCGATCACCAGCCGCACGGCCGTGCGGACTTTGTGGAAACCGTATTCGCCGGCTGCGCCCGGGTTGACATGCAGCAGGTCGTAAACCGGATCGTAGACCACCTTGAGGATATGCGAATGCCCGGCGATGAAGAGTTTGGGATGCAGCGCCTGTATCTTTGCCGCTGCGCGCGGGTCGTAATGGCGCGGGTAGCCGCCGATATGGGTCATCAGCACCCGCACGCCCTCGCATTCGAATGCGAGGAAATCAGGGTAGACGCGGCGTGTGAGCCCTCCGTCGATGTTGCCCGAGACGGCGCGCAGGGGTTTGAACGACGCGATCGTGTCGGCCAGTTCGAGCGAGCCGATGTCGCCCGCATGCCAGATTTCGTCCACGTCCTTGAGGAATTCGCGCAGCGTGTCGTCGAATGTCCCGTGGGTGTCGGATATGATGCCGATGCGTTTCATTTTATAGTCTTGATGCGGATTGCCGGGCCGGGAATCGTGCGTATGCCGCGCGTGCCGCCGGAAATCTTCGATGTACTATTTATACTTGTCCTTCCACAACTCCTGCATGCGCTGGGCGATCTTCGCCTCGGTGGCATTCCCGGTGTTGGGTTCGTAGAATTTCGTCCCTGCGAGGCTTTCGGGCAGGAACTCCTGCTCGGCGAAATTGCCCGCGTAGTCGTGTGCATATTTATACCCTTTGCCGTAGCCTGCCTTGTCCATCAGCTTGGTCGGGGCGTTGCGCAGGTGCAGCGGCACGGGGCGGTTCGTGGTGTCGTGCTCGACCAGCGACATCGCCTTGTTGATGGCCATATAGGCCGAGTTGCTCTTGGGGCTGGTGGCCAGGTAGATCGTCGTTTCTGCCAGCGTGATCCGCGCTTCGGGCATGCCGATCTTGTGTACCGTGTCGAAACAGGCGTTGGCCAGCAGCAGTGCGTTGGGGTTCGCCAGCCCGATGTCCTCCGAGGCGAGGATCACCAGCCGCCGTGCGAGGAAGCGTGGCTCCTCGCCCCCGGCCAGCATGCGCGCCAGATAGTAGATCGCGGCATTGGGGTCGCTGCCCCGCACCGATTTGATGAAGGCCGAGATGACGTCGTAGTGCTGCTCGCCGTTCTTGTCGTAGAGGGCGATGTTCTGTTGCAGGCAGTCGGTGACGTACTGGTCGGTGATCGTCAGTTTGCCCTCCGTCGCCCCGGCCAGTATGTCGAGGATATTGAGCAGCTTGCGGGCGTCGCCGCCCGAGAATTTGAACAACGCACCCGTCTGCTTCACTTCGATCTGGCGTGCTTTCAGTTCCGTGTCGGTCGTCAGCGCCCGGTCGAGCAGCGTTTGCAGGTCTTTGTCCTCCAGCGATTTGAGGATGTAGACCTGGCAACGGCTCAGGAGCGGCGAGATCACCTCGAACGAAGGGTTTTCGGTCGTGGCGCCTATGAGTGTCACGACGCCCTGCTCGACGGCTCCCAGCAGCGAATCCTGCTGGCTTTTGTTGAAACGGTGGATTTCGTCGATGAACAGGAAGGGCGGCTTGGCGTCGAAAAAGCGCTGTTTGCGGGCCGACTCGATCACTTCGCGCACGTCCTTGACGCCCGACGTGACGGCCGAGAGCGTGAAGAACGGACGGTCGAGCTGCGTGGCGACGATCTTCGCCAGCGTGGTTTTACCCACGCCCGGCGGGCCCCAGAGTATGAACGACGGCACGTTGCCCGTTTCGAAGAACTTGCGGAACACGCCGTTCTTACCCACGAGGTGCTCCTGCCCGATATATTCGTCTATCGTGCGGGGGCGCAGTCTTTCGGCTAAGGGAGCTGACATGATCCGTGTTGTTTTATGATCCAAAAATAGGTATTTTTCCCGGAACAGGCAAATGCGGTGCCGTGGATGCAGGCAAAAAAAGGTGCCGCCGTCAGGCGGCACCCTGTATCGCACGGAACCCGGCCGGGCGTTACTCTTCCGGCTTTACCAGCGAGAGGCAGAGCTCGTCGAGCTGCGCCTGGTCGATGCAGCCCGGGGCGTCGAGCATCACATCGCGGCCCGCATTGTTCTTCGGGAAGGCGATGTAATCGCGGATTGAGTCCGAGCCGCCGAAGAGCGAGCACAGGCGGTCGAAGCCGAACGCAAGGCCCCCGTGAGGCGGCGCGCCGTATTTGAAGGCGTCCATCAGGAACCCGAAGCGCAGCTGTGCCTGTTCGGCCGTGAAGCCCAGCACTTCGAACATCTTGGCCTGCAGCTTCGAGTCGTGGATACGGATCGAACCGCCGCCGATTTCGGTGCCGTTGCACACGAAGTCGTAGGCATTGGCACGTACGCGGCCGGGGTCGCTGTCGATATACTGTACGTCCTCCGGCTTGGGCGAGGTGAACGGGTGGTGCATGGCGTAGTAGCGCTGCGTTTCGTCATCCCACTCGAAGAGCGGGAAGTCCACGATCCAGAGCGGCGCGAACTTCTTCGGGTCGCGCAGTCCCAACTGCTGGGCCACTTCCAGACGCAGGGCGCAGAGCTGTGTCAGCGTTTTGAACTTCTTGCCGCAGAGGATGAAGACCATGTCCCCGGCCTTGGCGCCGCAGCGGCCGGCCATCTCCCGGATCTCGTCGGGCGTGTAGAACTTGTCGACCGACGATTTTACGCCCTCCTGTTCGACGCGGATCCAGATCAGCCCCTTGGCGCCGATCTGCTGGCGCTTGACGAACTCCGTGAGGGCGTCGATCTGCTTGCGCGTGTAGGCGGCGCAGCCCGTGGCGGCGAATCCCGTGACGTATTCTGCGTCGTCGAAGACCTGGAAGCCGTGGCCTTTCGCAAGGTCGGTGAGGTCGGCGAACTCCATGCCGAAGCGCAGGTCGGGTTTGTCCGAACCGTATTTCTCCATCGCCTCGATCCACGGCATACGGCGCAGCGGCTCAGCCAGTTCGATGCCCATTACCTCCCTGAACATGTGCTTGGCCCAGCGCTCGAAAATTTCCAGCACGTCTTCCTGCTCGACGAACGACATCTCGCAGTCGATCTGTGTGAACTCGGGCTGGCGGTCGGCGCGCAGGTCTTCGTCGCGGAAGCAGCGCACGATCTGGAAATACTTGTCGTAGCCGGCGACCATCAGCAGCTGTTTGAGGGTCTGCGGCGACTGGGGCAGGGCATAGAACTGGTTGGGGTTCATGCGGCTGGGGACGACGAAGTCGCGGGCGCCTTCGGGCGTCGAGTTGACCAGATAGGGGGTTTCGATCTCGAGGAAGCCTTCCGCGTCGAGGAAGCGGCGGATTTCCTGCGCCATCTTGTGCCGCAGGATCATGTTGCGCTGCAACGGCGGGCGGCGCAGGTCGAGGTAGCGGTATTTCATGCGCAGGTCGTCGCCGCCGTCCGAAACCTCTTCGATCGTGAACGGGGGAACTTCGGCTTCGTGGAGTATGGTCACCTTCTGGGCGGCGACCTCGATGTCGCCGGTTGCCATCCTGGGATTTTTCGATTGCCGCTCGATGACCTTGCCGACCACCTGGATGACCCATTCGCGGCCCACGCAGCATGCCGTTTGGCGGGCTTCGGCGGGCGAGTGCTCCTCGATGACGACCTGAGTAATGCCGTAGCGGTCGCGCAGGTCGATGAAGGTCATGGCGCCGAGGTTCCTCACTTTCTGCACCCATCCGGCGAGGGTGACGGTCTGGTTTACGTTTTCGGCTCTCAGGCAGCCGCACGTATGGGTTCTGTACATAGGGGTTTGTATTTTTTGTTTGTTTTGTCCTTGCAACCCGCAAAGTTAAATAAAAGAAGCGAAATACGGAACGCGGGCCGGGATTTTTATTTGGCGCGTGGCGTGCCGCGGCGGCTCCTGCGCGGGATAATCCGCCGCCGGACGAGGCCGTTTGTAAAAGTTTGTCTATTTTTGCGGAAAATACCCGAAATGGAAGAACAGCGGAAAACCGACGAAAAATTCATGCGCCTCGCACTAAACGAGGCCCGCAAAGCGTTAAATGAACAAGAGGTGCCGATCGGTGCGGTAGTTGTAGCCGACGGTGCGGTGGTGGGCCGTGGCCACAACCTTGTCGAAACGCTCTCCGATCCTACGGCCCATGCCGAGATGCAGGCCCTCACGGCCGCGGCGTCGACCCTCGGCGGCAAATACCTGCAAGGGTGTACGTTATATGTCACCGTCGAGCCGTGTATCATGTGCGCCGGAGCCATCGGCTGGGCACAGGTAGGGCGTGTGGTGTGGGGTGCCGACGATCCCAAGAAGGGTTACAGGCGTTATTCCGAGGCGGTCTTCCATCCGAAAACGACGGTCGTGCGCGGCATCCTCGGCGGGGAATGCGAGGCATTGATGACCTCTTTTTTCGCCGGGTTACGCGATTAGGCCGCATTTAGATTTTGAAAAAAAGGAAAAAAAATATACTTTTGCATCCAACGTACCCGCAAACCGGGATGTATGAACTGAAAAACTTAAAAAACGAATAGGAGAATGAAAAAATTATTAGTATCGGTAATTGCGCTGTTCGGGGCCGTATCGCTCTCGGCGCAGGATGTTACGGCAATTTACAATGAGGCGGCGGCCGCTTTCGGAGCAAAGAATTTCACCGAAGCAGCTACCAAGTTCGAACAGGTCATCGACCAGGGCATGGACAACGAGAGTGCCGCTTCGATGGTGGCTACGGCAAAATCGACGCTGCCCAAATGCTATTTCATGCTGGGCGGCGGTGCGTTGAAGACCAAGAATTACGACGAGGCGCTGAAGAACTTCGAGAAATCGGCCGAGCTGGCCGAACTTTACGGCGACATGAACCAGATGGCCAAGTCGAACGGCTGGGTTGCCAAGATTTACCAGATACAGGGCGGCGACGCTTTCAACAATAAGGACTATGTCACCGCGTCGGAAATCTTCGCCAAGGGCTATGCCGCCGACCCCGACAACACGGGCATGGCGCTCAACCTGGCGATGAGCTATTGCGAAATGGCCATGAGCAGCGGCGATATGTCGCAGTACGAAAAGGGTATGGAAATCTACGAGGCCGTTGCTGCCAAGACGCACCCCAAATATGCCGAAGATGCCGCCAAGGCCAAGGAGGATATGGCGCTCTATACTAACAATATGGTTGCCAAGATGCAGGTTGCCAACGATTTCGACGGGATCATCAAGATGGCCGATGACCTGCTGGCCAAGAATCCCCAGAGCGCACTGGCGCAAAATGTCCGCCTGCAGGCTTATGCCAACAAGAAGGACTATGCCAAGGTCATCGAATTGGGACAGGCTGCTGCCGATGTACAGACCGATCCGGCCGACAAGAGCCTGATGTACTACCTGCTGGGCGCCGCTTACAATGCCAAGGAGATGAAGCCGCAGGCTATCGCCGCCTTCAAGCAGGTGACCGACGGCCCGGCTGCCGAGAATGCCAAGGCTGCCCTGGCCGAACTTTCCAAGTAAGAGGGTAAGTGCCGATCGTAAGCGGGCTCCGGAAGGGGCCCGCTTCTTTTTGGTACGGAATATGCGTTGTCCTGCGCAAATCAGCTTTTTATTATGGGACGAGAATCGTATATGCGACCCGAAACCGAGGTGCTCGACGTCAGTGTCGGGCTGGGTTTCGCGGCTTCGGTAGAGGGAAAGGTCGAAGGTTTCGACCGGGAGGACTGGGATGAATAGGTTTACGTGGATTGTGGCGGCCTATTGCGTGCTGCTGAGCGGTTGCGCCGACGACGGCCTGCAGGATGTACTGCCGTCGCGGACGGTGACGCGCAACGTGCGGATCGCTGCTTGCGTCCCGTCGACGCGCACCGAACTGGCGCCGGACGGGTATAATGTGCTTTGGTCGCCGGGCGACCGTATCGGCGTCTATGTCAAGAGCGGCGACACGTTTACTGCGGAGAATGTCCCCTTGGCCTTCGAAGGGAAGGAAGCGGCTTCCGGAGGTTTTTTCAGCGGAGACATTACCCTTGCGGAAGGGGCGTCGGAGTACACGCTCTATGCCTATTATCCCTATTCGGAACAGACGTCCGCGGATGCGACCGGCGTGGGTTTCACGCTGGCGTCGCAGCAGGTGCAGGCGGCAACGGGCGATTCGTCGCACCTGGGGGATTACGACTTCCTGGTCGCCGATGCCTTGACCAGTGCCACGGGGGATTTCGGTGCCCTGCTTTTCAGGCACGCTTTTGCCATCATCGAGGCAGACCTGACGGGATCGGGAGAAATGGCCGGAAAAAACATCGCTTCGGTAATGCTTTTCAATACGGACGCCGCTTCGGTCGCCTCGAACGGTGCCCTGACCGATATGGCCAATATGACGGGCGGGTTCTCGTTCGACCTGACGGCGCCGGCGGGCAACAATACGGCGACGTATACCTATCCGTCCGTGCAGCTCAACCTGTGCGGGCTGACCTTTACGGAGCCGCCCGTACTCGGGACGTCGCCCGTAAAAACTTATTTTACGGTGAATCCCGCCGACTATTCGCGCGGCGACGGCCGGGTTTATGTCGTGGTGAATACGACCGACGGTTATACGGCGACCTATTCGCGGCCGGGACTGGTCATCGGCTCCGGGCAGATGAAAGTCATCACACAGGATATTGCCGCGGGAACCGCGCGCCAACCCGTCATAGACCTGACGGCGGATGGTAAGACGGCCAACTGCTACATTGCCACGCTTTCCTCGCAGGCCTATTCGTTCGATGCGACGGTCGCCGGCAACGGCGTGATTACCGACGGTTTGCTGCAGGCCGTACAGAAGTTCGAGGGACGTACGCTCTCGGCCTCGCTTTCTGGCGGTGAGGCCCGCCTGCTGTGGCAGAGCAACCCCTATCTGATCGAACCGGGAAGCATCTCCTATGCCGGCGGCAGAATCGGATTTTCCCTCTCGGGGCGTCCCGTTTCGCTCGGGGGAAATGCCGTGATCGGGCTTTTCGCCGATGCCGCAGCTACGGAGGCGCTCTGGAGCTGGCATATCTGGATTACCGACAAGACCAATGACGAGCTGCTCGCACAGGCGGAAACGTATACGATGTACCCGGCCTATGAACAGGCTTACGGAGCCGGAACGGCCGTCATGATGGATCGAAACCTCGGGGCGATCTTCAAGGAGGACGGCGCTTACGCCCGGTCGTTCCGGGCGCCGCTCTACCAGTGGGGACGCAAAGACCCCTTCCCGTGGGGGCTGGTGGTGTTCGATGCGCAGAGCGTACCGCATAATTACATCGACGGATGGCGTCCGGTGCAAACGACGGGTGCCCCCGGCCAGTATGTGGGCTACGTAGGCAATACGTGGTACGCCACGGCGCATCCCGACCTCTTTATCGCGACCGTGGCCGGGACGTCCTATGACTGGTATTACGGAGGGGGCAAGGGCAACGGGCCGGATTACCGCAACAATGAACTCTGGGGTAACCCTACGGGCTATACCGTGGGGCAGACTACGACCAAAACACTCTTCGATCCCTGTCCGCCGGGATGGAAGATGCCCCACCCCTATGTTTTCAGTGCATTTACCAAGACAGGCAATACTGCGACGGTGGCCAGCGGCGACGTGAACACTACGGGCTCTTTCGTCCAGGGGTGGAATTTCGTCTACGACGGTACGAATACGACCTATTACCCCGGTGTGGGTTACCGTTACGACGAATACGGTACCTTCTCGTTTACGCCGTCGGGATATTACTGGTCAAGCGCCCCGGCGCCCTCGGATACATTCGGGGCATGGGTGTTCGGCCTTACGGGCGCCAGTATCTACCAGCGCTACTCCGACCCGCGCGGGTTCGGGTTGCCCGTGCGGTGCATGAAGGAGTGATCCATCCTCCCCGGGATGAGGATTGCTTCCGAGTCGCTTTGCTCCGGGACGGTGCTGCTCCCAGCGATGTTGCCGGGGCGGGGTTATTCTCTGCCGATGTTGCTTCGGATGCGTGCCAGTCCGCTGCGGGTCAGCGGTGTCGTGCCCATGCGGGCTTCGAATTCCGTTTCGTCCATCGCCAGCCATGCCTCGGCGTCCATCGCCAGCGGGTCGAACACGGGGTCGAAGGCCGGGTTGGTGTGCATCGGGGCTTTCTGGTTGTGGGGGCAACAACTCTGGCAGCGGTCGCAGCCGAAGATCCAGCCGTCGAGGCCGATTCCTTCGGTGGGCTCTTTCTCGATCGTGTGGCAGGAGATACAGCGTCCCGTGTCGATTACCTTCGGGGCGACGATAGCGCCCGTCGGGCAGCTTTCGATGCAATTGTGGCAGCGTCCGCAGCGCGACCCTTCGAAAGGCGGGTCGTAGGCGTCGGCATCGTCCGTGAGCAGCAGTTCGCCCAGCAGGACATAGGTGCCGAAACGGGGTGTCACCAGCAGCGACTGACGGCCTATCCAGCCCAGCCCGGCTTCGACGGCCAGTTGTTTTTCGAGCAGCGGGGCCGTGTCGACGAACGCCCGCCCCGACAGATCGGGGCGGGAGGCGCAAAGTGCATCGAGCATCCGGCCGAGCATTCCCTTGATCGTCGTGTGGTAGTCGGCCGCACAGGCATAGGAAGCTACTTTCGTGCGGTGTCCGGGAGGGTAGCCCTCGCCTGCGCGGTTTTTGTAACTCACGGCGCAGACCACGGCCGTACGTGCGCCCTCAACCAGTTTGCGCGGGTCGGCGCGCTTCTCGACATTGCGCTCCATGTAGGCCAGCGACGACTGGTAGCCCTTGCCGAGCCATGCCCGCAGCATCGACTCGTTCTCGACCAGGTGCCGGCACGGAGCCAGGCCGCAAAGGTCGAACCCCGCATCGGCGGCAAGTTTTTTGATGTACTGATGGTCGAGCATTTTATTATTTTGGTTCAAAAATAGTGATTTTTAACCGGAAATTAGTAATTTCGCCCCAAACTTTCGCGTTATTGAAACGTAGTTAAAACGAAACGTATTATGACCATCAATACACTTTACGAACTGGTCCGCAACAGCGTGGAGAAGTTCGCGTCGAAAGTCGCATTTTCGATGTTCGAAGGCGACGACGTGACCTATGCCGAGGTGGGCCGGCGTATCGAAAAAGTGCAGGAGATACTTACCGGTGCGGGGCTCCGTGCCGGGGACAAGGTTGCCTTGCTCAGCAGCAACATGCCCAATTGGGGAGTCTGCTATTTCGCCGTTACTTCGGCCGGCATGGTCGCCGTGCCGATCCTGCCCGATTTTTCGGGTGAGGAACTCGACATGATCATCGCGCATTCCGAAGCCAAGGCCCTGCTCGTTTCCGACAGGCTCTTTACCAAACTCTCGAAACAGACCATCGAACGGCTGAACGTCGTGGTGCGCACCAAGAACCTGGGCGTCATTGCTCAGCGGGTCAGGGGGGAGGGCACCATGGCCGTGCCGAAGCCCGATGACCTGGCCGTGATCATCTATACCTCGGGTACGACCTCGAAGCCCAAGGGGGTGATGCTGACCCACGCGGCACTCTGCGCCCAGGTCGGGATTTCGTCGGGCATCTTTCCCGTACTGCCCGACGACGTATTCCTCTCGGTGCTGCCGCTCTCGCACACCTACGAATGTTCCATCGGTATGATCTATCCCTTCTCGATGGGTGCCAGGGTCGTTTACCTCGACCGTCCGCCCACGGCCTCGGCACTGATGCCGGCGCTGCGGGCCGTGCGTCCCTCGGTCATGCTGATCGTGCCGCTCATCATCGAGAAGATCTACCGCCACCAGGTGCTGGCCAAATTCAATTCCAACGGTTTCTGGCGGACGCTCTATAAGGTGGGATTCTTGCGCCGTTACCTCCATCGCGTCGCGGGCAAGAAACTGCTCAAGCTCTTCGGCGGGCGGCTGCGGTTCCTCGGCATCGGGGGCGCCAAACTCGACGGCGGTGCCGAAAAGTTCTTGCTGGAGGCGAAAGTGCCTTATGCCATCGGCTACGGGCTCACCGAGACCGCGCCGCTGCTTGCGGGCGCCGCACCTTCGCAGGTGCGCCTCGGCTCGACCGGGCCCCAGGCGCCGGGCGTGCAGTTGCGCCTGGAGCATATCAACCCCGACACCCGGCAGGGCGAGGTCGTGGCGCTGACGCCCAGCGTCATGCTCGGGTATTTCAAGAACCCCGAGGCGACGAAAGAGGTCTTTACCGATGACGGCTGGTTCCGCACGGGCGATCTGGGCGAGTTCGACAAGGACGGCTGGCTTTATATCAAGGGGCGCCTGAAGAATATGATCGTAGGCCCCGGCGGCGAGAACATTTATCCCGAGGATATCGAAACCGTACTCAATTCGCACGTATATATCGCCGATTCGATCGTCACCGAACAGGAGGGGCGCCTCGTGGCATTGGTGCATTTCAACCGAGATGAGATCGAGGCCATGGTCGACAACTGGCGCGAGGAGTGGGAGACGAAGAAGGAGGCCTGGGAGGCCAAGACCGAGCAGCTCAAGAAGGAGATCATGGATTTCGTGAATGCCAAGGTCAACCGCTTCTCGCGGATTTCGGAGGTGGTCGAGGAAAAGGACGATTTCGCAAAGACTCCGACGCACAAGATCAAACGGTTCCTGTACAACAGGAGCAAAGACAACGACAAACCGCAGCGGGAACAGCCTGCCGGAAAACCCGAAACCAAATGACAAGACGCCCCTCCGCGGAGGGGCGTCTTGTCATTCTGCGTCAGACCTGTCTTCTACCTGGTCGAAGAATGCGCCGAGCGATATGCCGTAATAGCGGCAGAGGCGGGCGAGGGTGCTCACCGTGATATTGTATTTCTCGGTCTCGATCTTGCCGATATGGATGCCCGTGTCCTCGTAGACGGTTTCCTGGGAAACACCTTTTTCTGCACGCAGTTCCCTGAGCCGACCTGCGATCGCCTTCAGTAATGTTATGTCCCGCCAAGGTTGTTTCATGTTAACAAAGAAACAAACCTCCCCAATATTTGATAATGATTTATACATCATTATCGGGGAATTTGCCTATCTTTGTCATCATACAGGAAACGCGCCAAAACGGCTTGGCAACTCACTGTGCGGGATGAGGCGTCACTGAAAATGTGTACCCGTTGCTGCCGATACCGTTTTGACCGCAGGGAACCCACCGAGGCGGGGGTTCCCTGTCTTTTTACGGCGGGTGCCCGGGGACGGGATGAGGCGGTTTTGGTTGTTGCAGCTGCACTGTTTCCGCCCGGAAGCCCCGATCCGTAATATGGGAAAAGCCCCTCCGCAAAGGAGGGGCTTTCGCCTTTTGTCCGTGGTAGTTGCTATTGCGCGGTGTCTTTGCGCGGGATAAGGGTCGTATCGACCTGGTGGGGCTTGTCGCCCACATCCACGAGGTTCTCCTCTTCGACCCCGAGCGAACGGTAATAGGCGTTGATCTCGCCGATGATTTCCTTGCGACCGGCATATACAGCCAGGTAGTAGACGTCGCCCAGCTGGTCGAGTTTCTCGTCGATGATAGGCGACACCATGTCGCCCTGCACGCCGTCGAAACGCAGGTAATATTCGATGTACTCGATCAGCGTCCTGGCGTATTCGCGCAGCAGTGCGTCGCCCTTGTCGGCCGCATCCTCCACGCCCATCGCCGAAGCGGCGTAGTACGCTTCGAGGAACGGATAGGTGTTGGAGTCCGTAAAGCGTATCTGCGACGGGGGCAGCTTCTCAAGCCCCATGTCGAGCAGTTCGACGGCTTCCTGCGCGCGATCCTGCCGCAGTAGTTCCTTTGCCACGCGGGCAAAGGCATCGCGGGCGTGCGAGGCGCTCAGGTTGTATTGGATGAAGTAATCGGCATATACCCTCGGGTCGGCCAGATTCCCGTAGCGGAATGTCTCCTTGAGCAGCGGCGCCGCGTAATCCGCGTCGATGCGCCCGATTTCCCAGGGGTTTTGCACGGGAGTGAGGATCGGCACGAAACGGTAGGCGTAGCCGTCGAACTGGAGGTAATCCATCAGTCCGAAATCCTGCAATATGTAGACCTGCGTCATGTAGAGCGGGCGCTTCCAGTCGAAGTTGGCCAGCATGTCGAGGATCATGAGCTGCGTCTTGTCGATCGAGTTCTTCCGCAGGTTGATGTAGACCGTGTCGACCATCTGGGCGCGGTCTTTTTCGGCGACGATGCCCGAGGCGATGGCGTTCTCCTTGTTCACTGGTAGTGCGATGCGTTTGGTCGGGATGTAGTCGGTCATCGTCCCGTCCGAGAGCTTGATCTTGCTGCGCGGGTCTTCGCTGCGCACGAATTCGATCACGTCCTTGATGTCCACCGCGCGGTCGAAGCGGTTGTCCACCGGCACCCAGTCGTTGGTGAAGGTATACTTGCTCTTGGGCAGCGAGAAGGGTACGCCCGGGGCGTCGTTGGCCTTGGTTTTCATCTCGTCGATGTACCATTCGCCGCCCAGGTAGGAGGTGTTCATGATACGCACGTCGGGGCGTACGCCGTAGATCTCCTGGTTGTTCCAGAGCGGGAACGTGTCGTTGTCGCCGTAGTTGAGGATGATCGAGTTGGGCAGCGTCGACATCAGGTAGTTCCAGCCGATATCGCGCGCCATGTAGCGGTGCGAACGGTCGTGGTCGTCCCAGTTCTGCGCCGCGAGGATCGTCGGCACGCCCATGCAGACCACTGTCGCCGCCACGGCGGCCGTGACGTTGTTGCGCCTGGTGAGCCATGCGACCAGGTCGCGGATGGCCAGTACGCCGAACCCGATCCATATGCAGAATGCGTAGAACGACCCCGCGTAGACGTAGTCGCGCTCGCGCGGTTCGCCCGGCGAAGTGTTGAAATAGAAAACCAGTGCGATACCCGTCATAATGAAGAGCCACATGACGATCGAGAAATTCCGCTGGTCGCGGTTGAGCTGGTAGATCAGTCCGATCAGCCCCAGCAGGAACGGCAGGAAATAGTAGGTGTTGCGGCCTTTGTTGTCGGCGATCTCGCGCGGCAGGCCGTCCTGCGGCCCGAGGTATTTCTCGTCGATCCACTTGATGCCCGACAGCCAGTTGCCGTCGGTGATCGTCACGCGGGTGGGCTGTATGTCGCTCTGGCGCCCTACGAAATTCCACAGGAAATAGCGCCAGTACATGTACGAGAGCTGGTAGTTGAAGAAATAGTTGAGGTTCTCGAGGAACGTCGGCTCGACGATCGTGCGCGGTTCGTACCCGTCGTCGTATACCTTCTTGGTGCCGAAGTCGAGCACTTCGCCCTGCATGGGGCGTCCCTGCGAGTCGCGGACGATTTCGCCCTTTTCGTCGCGCATGATCTCGGTTTTGGTGCGGTAGGCGGCCCATTGCTTGTACTCCTTCTCTCCTTTGCGCGCATCCCACATGCGGGGGAAGAAGTGGATGAATTCCGGGGCGTGGGTATATCCCGTGATGACCGATGCGGGCTTGTACTTGCCGTCCTCGTCGAGGTAGTAGAAATGCTTTTCCTTGTACCCTTCGGGCGGGGCCGAGTAGTAAGCGCCGAACAGCAGCGGACGGTCGCCGTACTGGTCGCGGTTGAGCACCGACATCAGTGCGTGGGGGTTGTTGGGGTTGTTGCTGTTCATCGGCGGGTTGGCGGCGGCACGGATCGTCACCGAAGCGTAGGACGAGAACCCGATGAGGATCATGGTCGTCGAGAGCAGGATGATGTTCCACACGACCTTGCCTTTGCGGTGTGTGTACCACGAAGCCCAGCCCATGCCGCCGATCAGCGCCAGTGCGAAGAGCACCATGCCCGAGTTGACGGGCAGCCTCAGCGTGTTGACGAAGAAAAGGTCGATCATCGCCCCGACGTAGACCGTGTAGGGGATGATGATGTTGTTGACGAAGATCAGGATGGCGCCCGCGATCAGCGTGGCGTAGACGATGCCCTTGAAAGTCACCTTCTCCGTCTTGCGGAAGTAGTAGATGAACACCAGCGCCGGGATGGTCAGCAGGTTGAGGATGTGCACGCCGATCGACAGTCCCATCATGTAGGCGATCAGTACGATCCAGCGCGACGAGTGGGGCTGGTCGGCCTCCTCCTCCCATTTGAGCATCAGCCATACGACCAGCGCCGTGAACATCGACGAGAGGGCGTAGACCTCACCCTCGATGGCCGAGAACCAGAACGTATCGGTGAAGGTGTAGGCCAGGGCACCCACGATGCCTGCACCCAGGATGGCCCACACGTTGGCTCGGGTGAGCTGGCTGCCGTCGCGGGTCACGAGGCGCCGCGCCAGGTGGGTGATCGTCCAGAACAGGAACAGGATGCAGAATGCGCTGGCGATGGAGTTCATGCCGTTCACCGCCATGCCCACAAAGTCCGGGTTGCCGGCGGCGAAGAGCGTCGCCAGGCGCGCCAGCATCATGAACAGCGGGGCGCCGGGAGGGTGCCCGACTTCGAGTTTATAGGAGGTTGCAATGAATTCCGAGCAGTCCCAGAGGCTCGAAACCGGTTCCATCGTCATCAGGTATACCAGTGCGGCGATGGCAAAAACCGCCCAGCCGACGATGTTGTTCCAGCGTTTGAAGGATGTCATATTTTTTCGGTATGTTTCGCTTTATGTCCTGCAAAAGTAATCATTTAACGGCGAAATCCAATCAATATTACCTGCCGAAGGCGGAAAGTTGCTATTTTTAAGGCTTTTCGGAGTCGGACGGGATTCCCCGGTTTCCCGTCGTCCGGTTGCCGTGGTGTCTGCTGGCGCCGGTGCGGGTTTGTGGCGTGGCCGTTTTCGAATGGCTGGCCAGGACAAGGTGGTGGGCCGCGATGTGCAAAAATGTGAAATGCCGGAGCGACGCTCCGGCATTTCCAGATGGTGGTGTGGCTGGCGGGCACGCTGCCCGGTGGTTATTTGCGGCCCGGCCTGAGGATGCCGGACAGCCAGCTGCCCATGCCGGATTTTTTCTTCTCCGGCGCCTGTGCTTTTCGGGGTGCCTCGGGGCTTACCGCTTCCCGTTTGTCCCGGGCGGATTTCTGACTTCCGGATTTTCGGTCATCCTGTCTCCGTTCCGTGTTTGCGGCCGCTGCGTTTTGCCTGTCCGGTTTTTGCCTGCCCCGGTTACGGTTGCGGCGGCGTGCCGGGCGTGCCGCGGCGTCCTTGTCCTGCGGCTGTTGCCCGTCCGGGGTCTGCTTGCCGCCGGTTCGTTGCCCTTGCGGTTTCGGATCGCCGGGAGCCTGTCCCTGCGGCTTGCGCCTGCCCGGCCTCTGTCCGGCCTGACTTTGTGCGGGCTGTTTTTGTGCGGCTCGCTTTTCCTCCGCTTGCTTCTGCCCTCCGGTTTGTGCTGTATCCGGTTTTTTCCCGGCTGGCTTTTTCCGGCTGTTTTGTGCGGGAGCCAGTTCCCCGGAATCCGGGTCGAGTTCCAGTCCGGTCAGTTTGAGGATGTCTTTCAGCAGCGGGCGTTCCTCCTCCGAGCAGAAGGCGATGGCCTGTCCGTCGCGCCCGGCGCGTCCCGTGCGGCCGATGCGGTGGACATAGGTCTCGGGCACTTCCGGCAGGTCGTAGTTGATTACCAGCGGCAGTTCGCTGATGTCGATTCCCCGCGCGGCGATGTCGGTGGCGATCAGCACCCGGCAGGCCCCCGAGCGAAAGTCGTTCATGGCCCGTTCGCGGGCGCCCTGCGACTTGTCTCCGTGGATGGCGCGTCCTTCGATGCCCGCTTTGGTGAGGATACGGGCGATGCGGTCGGCGCCGTGCTTGGTGCGCGAAAATACCAGCACCGAGCTCTCGGGGCGTTCGCGCAGCAGGGAGGCCAGCAGCGTCCGTTTTTCGGCCTTTTCGGCGAACAGGACGCTCTGGCGGATGGTCTCGACCACCGAGGCCGGGGGCGTCACGGTGACGTGGGCCGGATTGCGGAGCATTGTATTGGCCAGTTTTACGATGTCGTCGGGCATCGTCGCCGAGAAGAAGAGCGTTTGCCGCTCGCGGGGCAGCAGCGGGAGGATTCGCCGGATGTCGTGGATGAAACCCATGTCGAGCATCCGGTCGGCTTCGTCGAGGACGAAGAAGCGGATGTCGGCGAGCGAGACGTAACCCTGGCCGATCAGGTCGAGCAGGCGTCCCGGCGTGGCTACCAGCAGGTCGATGCCGCGTTGCAGCGCATCGACCTGCGGCCGCTGGTTGACGCCGCCGAAGATCACGCAGTGGCGGATGTCCGTGTAGCGGGCATAGTCGCGGCAGCATTCGTCGATCTGGGCGGCCAGTTCGCGCGTCGGCGTGAGCACCAGCGCCTTGATCGTGCGCCGCCCTTTGGTGCGCGGCTCGGCCGCGAGCAATTGGAGGATCGGCAGCGTGAAGGCCGCCGTCTTGCCCGTCCCGGTCTGGGCGCAGCCCATCAGGTCGCGGCCTTCGAGTGCGGGCGGGATGGCTTGTTGCTGGATCGGAGTGGGGGTCGTGTAGCCTTTTTCGGCCACGGCACGCTTGAGTGGTTCTATCAGGTTCAGTTCCTGGAATGTCATTGCATATCGGTTTTGTCCCGGCGTCGTGCGCCGGATAATTCGGTGTTGATAATATACGGAGGGAAAAACGGGAAGCGTCAGACCAACGCGCACTATTATTGGCACAAAGGTACGATTAATTCCGCGATTCTGGTGCATCTCGATTAAATTTCTTATTTTTGCACAATAATTTTTCGCAATTTATGGAATCGAAACTCGTACTTTACAATACGCTCACTCGCCGCAAGGAGGTGTTCGAACCGCTGACTCCCGGCCGCGTGGGCATGTATGTCTGCGGCCCCACGGTCTACGGCGACCCGCACCTGGGGCACGCCCGGCCGGCGGTGACGTTCGACTTGATGTTCCGCTACCTGAAGTCCTGCGGCTACAAGGTGCGTTACGTGCGTAACATAACGGATGTGGGGCACCTGGAGCACGACGCCGACGAGGGGGAGGACAAGATCGCCAAGAAGGCGCGCCTCGAGCAGCTGGAGCCGATGGAGGTGGCGCACTACTATACGGAGCGTTACCACCGTGCGATGGATGCGCTCAACGTCGAGACCCCGTCGATCGAACCCTATGCCTCGGGGCATATCATCGAGCAGATCGAGTTCGTCAAGAAGATCCTCGCCGACGGCTTTGCCTACGAGTCGAACGGCTCGGTCTATTTCGACGTGGAGAAATACAACGCCAAATATAATTACGGCAGGCTTTCGGGTCGTAACCTCGACGACATCATCGCCAACACGCGCGAGCTGGACGGGCAGGGCGACAAGCGCCACTCCTATGACTTCGCGCTGTGGAAGAAGGCATCGCCCGAGCATATCATGCGCTGGCCTTCGCCGTGGGGAGAGGGGTTCCCCGGCTGGCATATGGAGTGCTCGGCGATGAGTACCCGTTACCTGGGCGAACGCTTCGACATCCACGGAGGCGGCATGGATCTGATGTTCCCGCACCACGAGTGCGAGATCGCGCAGTCGACCGCCGCGCTGGGGCACGATTCGGCACGTTACTGGGTGCACAACAACATGATCACGATCAACGGCCAGAAGATGGGCAAGTCGCTGGGCAACTTCATCACCCTCGAGGAGCTCTTCACGGGCAGCCATAAATTGCTGGCGCAGGCCTATTCGCCGATGACCATCCGCTTCTTCGTGTTGCAGGCGCAGTACCGTTCGACGCTCGATTTCTCGAACGAGGCCCTGCAGGCCGCCGAGAAGGGGCTCGACCGTCTGATGAAGGGCGTCGAATCGCTCGGGAAGGTCAAACCCGCCGAAACGTCGACTATCGATCCTTCCGAGCTGGAAAACCGCTGCCGCGCGGCGATGGACGATGACCTGAACTCGCCGATGGCCATTTCGGCGCTGTTCGACTGGGTGCGCATCATCAACCAGCTGGTCGACGGGCAGCAAAGCATCACGGCCGCCGACCTCGAAGAGCTGAAAGCCACGGTTTACCGTTACACGTTCGATATCCTCGGCCTGCGCGACGAGAAGGCCGCAGGTGCGGCTTCGGGGCGCGATTATGTGACCCCGCTGGTCGAGATGCTGCTCGACGAGCGTCTGAAAGCCCGTGCCGCAAAGGACTGGGCGGCTTCCGACCGCATCCGCGACGGGCTGGCCGCAGCCGGTATCCGTGTCAAAGACCGCAAGGACGGCAGCGACTGGGAACTGGAATAAGCGGAAAAAGGGAAGATCCGGATCCCGGGCGGAACTGTCGCCGCCGTGCGCGGACGGTCGGGGCGGGCGCCCCTGCGGGTGTGCCGCTGTGGCGGGATGGCCTTGTGCAGTATGCCGGGCGTGTCCCCGCTCCCGTTCCGGAGGTGCCTGTGTGCCGTAATCAAGGAATAGTTGGGTAGTTCGTCCGGCTTTCGCCCGGACAGAGTTGATAATATATGATATGTCTGCAACGATAAAAGGGGCGGCGACGGAGCTCGGAACGGAGCGTATCCGCAAGCTGCTCATGCAATATGCCGTGCCGGCGATCATCGCCATGACGGCTTCTTCGCTCTACAACATGGTCGACAGTATCTTCATCGGCCACGGGGTAGGGCCATTGGCCATTTCGGGCCTTGCGCTGACCTTCCCGCTGATGAACCTCGCCGCGGCTTTCGGTTCGCTGGTGGGTGTGGGTGCTGCGACGCTGGTGTCCATGCGCCTCGGGCAGCGAGACTACCAAACGGCGCAGAACATCCTGGGCAACGTCGTGGTGCTGAACCTCATCATCGGCCTGGCATTCGGTTTCACAACGCTGCTGCTGCTCGATCCGATCCTCTACTTCTTCGGGGCGAGCGAGGCGACGATCGGTTATGCCCGCGACTACATGTCAATCATCCTCATGGGGAACGTCATCACGCACATGTATCTGGGCCTGAACTCCGTGCTGCGGGCTTCGGGGCATCCGCGCAAGTCGATGTACGCTACCATCTATACGGTGGTCATCAACGCGGCGCTCGACCCGCTGTTCATCTACGGCTTCGGGTGGGGTATCCGCGGCGCGGCCATCGCCACGGTGCTGGCGCAGATTATCGCGCTCATCTGGCAGTTCCACATTCTTTCGGACAAGAGCGAACTGCTCCATTTCCGGCGCGGCATCTACCGCCTGCGCCGGAAGATCGTGCGCGACATCCTGGCCATCGGCATGTCGCCGTTCCTGATGAACCTGGCGGCGTGTTTCATCGTCATCCTGATAAACAAGGGGCTCAAGCAATATGGCGGCGACCTGATGATCGGGGCCTACGGCATCGTCAACCGCCTGGCATTCTTCTTCGTGATGATCGTCATGGGTATCAACCAGGGGATGCAGCCCATTGCGGGTTATAACTTCGGTGCGCGGCAGTACGACCGTGTGCTGCGCGTGCTGCGGCTGACGATCATCGGTGCCACGTGCGTCACGGGCGCCGGGTTCCTGATGGGCGAACTGGCGCCCCGGCTGGCGGTGTCGGCCTTCACGAACGATCCCGAACTGATCCGGCTGGCGGTCGAGGGAATGCGCATCGTCTTCGTCTGTTTCCCGATCATCGGGTTCCAGATGGTGGCGACCAATTTCTTCATGAGCATCGGCATGGCCGGCAAGGCGATCTTCCTGTCGCTTTCGCGCCAGCTGCTGTTCCTGATGCCGGGACTGATTTTCCTGCCCCATATCTTCGACGTCCATACCCGTTGGGACGGCAGTTGGGGCGTATGGTGCGCGATGCCGCTGTCCGACCTGATGGCGTCGGTCGTAGCCTTCTTCATGCTGGTATACCAGTTGCGAAAATTCCGGGCGCAGATGGATGCGGCCCGTTCAACGAACCTCCAATAATGCCGATTATGGAAGATAAATTCGTCATCAACATCGGGCGCCAGCTGGGCAGCGGCGGCAAAGCCGTCGGCGAGGCCGTGGCACGCAGGCTCGGGATCGGGGTCTACGACAAGCAGCTCATCAACCTGGCTGCCGAGCAGAGCGGCCTGTGTCCCGAAGTGTTCGAACGGGTCGACGAAAAGGAGTCGCGCAACCTCTTTTCGACGCTCGTCGCTTACCTGCGCTCGCCGTTCGTGGGAAGCGAATATGCCGGGAGCAACGTGCTCAGCAACGACGCCCTGTTCAAGATCCAGAGCGACGTGATCCGCGACATCGCCGCGCGCGAGTCATGTGTTTTCGTCGGCCGCTGTGCCGACTACATCCTGCGCGACCATCCGCGGGCGGTGAATGTCTTTGTCGCGGCCGACCGTGCCGACCGTTGCGAGCGGCTCTGCCGCCAGTGCGGCATTACGCCCGGGGAGGCCGAGGCCCGGATGGATCGGGAGGATGCGCGGCGCGCGGCGTACTACAACTATTACAGCAGCGGTACGTGGGGCATGGCTTCGACCTACCACCTCTGCGTCGATTCGTCCGTGCTGGGGATCGACGGCACGGTGGATTTCGTGCTGGAGTTCGTGGAGCGCAAACTGGGTGTGAAGCCCGGGGCGATTTAATTGTCAATACGGTAAACTTATGATACTTGCAGATCAGATAAAGGAGTTGGAGCAGCGCCGCGAGGCTTTGGAACGATGCCTGGGTATCGACCAGAAACGCATCGACCTGCGCAACGAGGAGGAAAAGACCCAGGAACCCGATTTCTGGGACACCCCCGACAAGGCGCGCGAGCAGTTGCGCAAGGTCGCCGCCATCAAGGCATGGGTCGACGACTACGATGCCGTGGCCAAGGATGTCGAAGACCTGGGGCTGATGCCCGATTTCGTGAAGGAAGGGGTCATGAGCGAGGTGGAGTTGGACGACCATTACGCACAGACGCTCGAGCGCATCGAAACGCTCGAAATGCGCAACATGCTGCGCCGCGAAGAGGACAAGCTTGGGGCGATCATGGACATCAACGCCGGGGCCGGGGGCACCGAGGCGCTCGATTGGGCGTCGATGCTCCTGCGCATGTACACCCGCTGGGGCGAGGCGCACGGTTACAAGGTCAAGGTGCTCGACTACCAGGCCGGCGACGAGGTGGGCGTGAAATCCTGTACGCTGGAGTTCGAGGGCGAGTATGCCTACGGGTACCTCAAGAGCGAAAACGGCGTGCACCGCATGGTGCGCCTTTCGCCTTTCAATGCCAATAACAAACGCCAGACGACTTTCGCCTCGGTGTTCGTGTCGCCTGCCGTGGACGATACGATCGAGGTTACGGTCAACCCGTCGGACATCGAGTGGGATACGTTCCGTTCGAGCGGCGCCGGGGGGCAGAATGTCAACAAGGTCGAGACAGCCGTGCGCCTGCGCTACCACGGCAAGGACGCCGATACGGGCGAGCCGGTGGAGTTCCTGATCGAGAATATGGAAACCCGTTCGCAGCTGATGAACCGCGAGAATGCCATGCGCATCCTCCGTTCGAAGCTCTACCAGCGGGAACTGGATAAACGCATGGCCACGCAGCAGGCGCTCGAGGCTTCGAAGAAGAAGATCGAGTGGGGATCGCAGATCCGCTCCTATGTCTTCGACGACCGGCGTGTGAAAGACCATCGCACGGGCGTGCAGACTTCGGCTGTCGAGGCGGTGATGGACGGCGACCTGGATGCCTTCATCAAGGCCTACCTGATGGAATACGGCGCCGAGGCGTAGCTCCTCCGCGGTCGGTTCCGACAACCGGTTCGCGTACGGCCGGTATTTCCCGTCGGACGATCCGTATTGTATCGGGTGCCCGGTTCTTATTGCCCAGTCCACTTCTGCCGTGCCGCCGGCCCTTGTGTCCCGCCGCACCCGCTGCCGGGCGGAGGCAGGGCAGGCTGCCGGAGGATTCCCTGCCGGGGGGGCGATATCCGGCGGGCAGGAAGCCCGGGCGTTATAAATTGTTATCTTTGCCGTATGAAGAAATTTGTCATCTCCCTGTTGTCCGTTATCTTCCTTTGCGCTGCGGCCACGGCGCAGGTATTGGTCGGTATGACCGACACGACGGCTTATTTCCCGCAGCTGGAAGGGCGGCGCGTGGCGGTGCTGGCCAACCATACGGCCGTCGCGCGGTTCTGCGCCGGTGCGCCGGGAGCTGCGGCGGACACTGCGGTTCGGCTGCCGGGGGCGGCGTCCGACGGGACGATACACCTGGTCGACCTGCTGCACGGTCGGGGCTTCGACGTGACCGGCATTTTCTCCCCCGAGCACGGGTTTCGCGGTACGGCCGACGCGGGCGAGCATGTCGCAAGTTCGGTGGATGCTGCGACCGGGATCCCGATCCGCTCGCTCTACGACGGGAATACGAAGCGCCCTTCGGACGAAGCCATGCGGTCGTTCGACGTACTGGTGGTCGACATGCAGGACGTTGGTCTGCGGTTCTATACCTACTATATCACGATGCTCCGCATGATGGACGCCTGTGCCGAATCCGGCCGCAGCGTCATCGTGCTCGACCGTCCCAACCCCAACGGGCACCACGTCGACGGCCCCGTGCTGGACATGAAATACAAATCGGGCGTAGGGGCGTTGCCGATCCCCGTGCTGCATGGCCTGACGATGGGCGAAATCGCCCGGATGGCCGTCGGCGAAGACTGGGCCGCAAGCTGCGACCTGCAAGTCGTGCGTTGCCGCAATTATACGCACGACACTCCGTACGAGTTGCCCGTCGCCCCGTCGCCCAACCTGCCGACGCAACGGGCCGTCTACCTCTATCCCTCGGTGTGCCTCTTCGAAGGTACGGTCGTGAGCCTCGGGCGCGGTACGGATAAACCGTTCGAGGTTTACGGACATCCCGACATGACCGGCTGCCTGTTTTCGTTTACGCCCCGTCCGACTGCGGGAGCCAAACATCCGCCGCTCGAAGGCAGGCTCTGCCACGGCGTCGATTTGAGCCGGATGCCGCTCGGCGAAGCCCGGGCGGAGGGCCTGACCCTGAAATATGTGATCGAAGCCTGCCGCAACCTGGGACTGGGCGATAAGTTTTTTACGCCGATGTTCGAAAAGCTCATCGGCGTGGGGTATGTCCGTGAAATGATCCTTGCCGGAGCTTCGGAGGCCGAAATCCGTGCCCGCTGGGCGGACGACGTGCGGCGCTTCCGGAAGCTGCGCGGGCGTTACCTGCTTTACGAATAATCTGACAACCGCCCCGGATGATTCCGGGGCGGTTGTCAGATGAAAGCGGGATGGCCGGTGCTTGATTTGGCGTGGAAATAGTGACGCCTGCTTCGTTGCAGCCGCCCCGCCGGATCGCCGCCAGCCCTCCCCTTTACGGGGGAAAGGGTGCGGGTACTCTTTCCCCCGTAGGTCTTGCAACGCCTGTCCGGAAAAATTTCCCATGCCCGAGCACGCCGCCTGCCTTGCAACACGGACATCCATGTGGCGAGGGCGGAAACCGGCAGACAAAATATTTCGGTTTCTATGCTTTCCGGTCTTTGTGATTATTACGGAATTTCCCGCGAGGAGTTTTTCAGGGGTGTCGGGTCGGCCGAATAAAAGCGTCCCAAAAGGGACGCTTTTTCGTTAAATGACCTCCGTGATCCGGTCGTCCTCAGTGACGGGCCGGATGACCCGGCACGGGTTGCCGAAGGCGATGACCCCGGCCGGGATGTCGCGCGTTACGACGCTGCCGGCGCCGATAACCGTACCGTCGCCTATCGTCACGCCCTGCATGACCACGCAGTTGCCGCCGATCCAGACGTTGTCGCCGATGGTGACCGGAAGCGAACGCATGACGCCCGCGTTGCGCTGGTCGGGCAGCAGGGCGTGCGTCACGGTGTAGATGCCCACGTTGGGGCCGATGAATACGTGGTTGCCGATGGTCACGGGTGCTTCGTCGAGGATCGTGAGGTTGAAATTCCCCGTAAAGTCCTCCCCGATTGAAATCTGCGACCCGAAATCGCAGTGGAACGGGCTGTGGATGCAGAATGTGCCGCCCGTGCGGCCGAACAACTGCCGGATGATCGCATTGCGTTCCTCCTCGCGGCTCGAGGGCAGGCTGTTGAACCGGAAGACCAGTTCTTCGCAGCGTTGCAGTGCCTTCCTGATCTGCGGCTTGCGGGCGTAGAGCCACATGCCGGTTTTCATCTTTTCAAGGTCGTCCATAATTTTATTTTTCGTAGTTGTTTATTTCTATGCCCTGTCGGACGCATTTCCCGGGTTTGCCGTGCCGCGTGGCTAACTCTCCTCCGGGAAGGGGAGGGCAGGCTTGCCAATGCGGCCACAGGCGGTGGGCAACAGCGGGCGGAAGCGAAAATCCGGGCCGGGGATTCCTGCTATGTCGCGTTGTATAATCCGCTCATTCCGAGCTGAAATATTCGTATGCCGCCCTGGAGACCGCAGCGGCGATGGCAGCATTTGCGGCGTCGTTTTCTTCCGATTCGGTGACGAATACCGCGATGCAGTAGCGGCGTCCGTCGGGCAGGAGCACATAGCCGGCATCGTTGTCCGCGATGCGGATGCCTTCGGCCGTGCGGTCGGATGAGCCGGTCTTGTGTCCGATCACGATTTCGGCTGGCAGCCCGGCCTTCAGTTTGTTTGCGCCCGTGGTCGTTCCGCACAACAACCGTTGCAGGAGAGCGTTGTACTCCCCTTTGAGCAGCCTGCCCTGCAGGAACAGGTCGAACAGTGTACAGACGGACGAAGGGCGTGCCTTGTTGACCCGCTGGTTCCCGATGCCGTGGTGCATCTCCTCCTCGCTGGCGGCGATGCGGATGCCGCCGATCCCCAGCGAACGGACGTAGGCCTCTACGGCTTCGGGGCCGCCTGCTTCCCGCAGCAGAATGTCGCAGGCGATGTTGTCGCTCTCCGACACCATGTAGCGGAGCAACTGCCCGAGCGTCAGCGTGCCGCCGCCTGCGGGCAGCGAATCGCGCATCGGGCTGTATGTGCCGGGTAGGAGCAGGTCGGGCGTGATGCTGATCGGCTGCGTGAGCGGTATGCCTTCGCGCTGCATGCGGTCGAGCACGGCCAGTGCCACGGGAAATTTAAAAACGCTCATCATCGGTAACAGGGTGTCGTTGCGCGCAATTGTTTCCCCGCCGGGCGTGCGGACGGCGACCCCGACGAAGGCTTTGTGCTCCGACACGATTTCATCCAGCCGGGATTCGAATTGTCGTGTCGCCGTATCGCAAGACGCTGCGAGAACCGACAGGCATAGGAGCAGGAGTTTTTTCATAAGCTGGCAGAGGATAAAAAAGCACACCTTTTCGGGGTGTGCTTTTTTTCGGATTTTTCCGTGTTGCTTATCCTTCGATGATAGCCTCGCTCGGGCAAACGCCGGCGCAGGTACCGCAGTCGATGCACTTATCGGGATCGATGACATAGATATCGCCGGCCGAGATCGCTTCGGTCGGGCACTCGCCGATGCAGGTGCCGCAGGCAACGCAGGAATCAGTGATTTTGTAAGCCATTTTTGTTGAAATTTATTGTTAAAAGTTGTGTTGTGTCAGCAAATATAGAAACTTATTTGATAATATCAAAACCCGTATAGGGGATCAGCGCCTCGGGAATCCGGATGCCGTCGGGGGTCTGGAAATTCTCCAGCAGGGCGGCCACGATACGCGGCAGCGCCAGCGACGAGCCGTTGAGCGTATGTGCCAGCTGTGTTTTCTTGTCGGCATCACGGTAGCGGAGCTTCAGGCGGTTGGCCTGGAACGACTCGAAGTTGGAAACCGACGAGACCTCCAGCCAGCGTTTCTGCGCCTCGGAGTAGACCTCGAAATCGTAGGTCAGCGCCGAGGTGAACGACATGTCGCCGCCGCACAGGCGCAGAATGCGGTAGGGCAGCCCCAGCGACCTGACGATAGACTCCACGTGCGCCACCATGCCGTCGAGCGCTTCGTACGACGCTTCGGGCAGGCTCAGCTGCACGATCTCGACCTTGTCGAACTGGTGCAGGCGGTTCAGTCCGCGCACGTCCTTGCCGTACGAACCGGCTTCGCGGCGGAAGCAGGGGGTGTAGGCGGTCATCTTCACCGGGAAGTCCTTTTCGTCTAGGATCACGTCGCGGTAGATGTTCGTCACGGGCACTTCGGCCGTCGGGATCATGTAGAAATTGTCGGCCGTGGCGTGGTACATCTGCCCTTCCTTGTCGGGCAGCTGGCCCGTGCCGAAGCCCGAGGCTTCGTTAACCATGATCGGCGGTTCCACTTCGAGGTAGCCGGCCCGGGTGTTGCAGTCGAGGAAATAGTTGATCAGCGCACGCTGCAGACGGGCTCCCTTGCCTTTGTAGACGGGGAATCCGGCGCCCGTGAGTTTCACGCCCAGGTCGAAGTCGATGATGTCGTATTTGCGTGCCAGTTCCCAATGGGGCAGCGGGTTTTCGGGCAGCTGGGTATAGCTTTCGACCAGCTTCACGACGAGGTTGTCCTCGGCGGTCTTGCCTTCGGGCACGATGTCGGCCGGGAAATTGGGCAGCGAGACGATCGCTGCCTGCAACTCCTCCTGCACGTCGTGCGATTCGGCCTGCAGGCGGTTGGATTTTTCCTTGAGGTCGGCGACGAAGCGCTTGCGCTCCTCGGCTTCGTCGCGGCGGCCCTGTCCCATCAGCGCCCCGATCTCCTTGGCGGCTTTGTTCTGCGCTGCCAGCGTATTGTCCAGTTCGGTCTGGATGGCCTTGCGGCGGTCGTCCAGCGTTTCGATCCTGGCGATGACCGGTGCGGCGTCCACTCCCTTCTTGGCGAGCTTGCGGATCGCGGCCTGCTTGTCATCGCGGATTTGCTTTATCGTAAGCATGGTATCCTGTGTTTTTGTGTGTATTCGTGTTTACAAATTGCAAAATTATAAAAAACACGCCAACTTGCACTCCTGTCGCTCCGTTTTTTGCCTGTTTCATAAAAAAACGGAGTTTCACCGCGTGCGGGAGCCCGGATGACATTTTTCCGGGGTCACAAGTCCGCATTTGTCGCGGATTTTGTTAATTTTGCAAAAAATAATGCGTTGAAATCCGTCGAACTACTCGCTCCCGCCAAAGATTTTCAGTCGGCCGTCGCCGCCGTGGACTACGGTGCCGATGCCGTGTATATCGGCGGGGCGAAGTTCGGAGCCCGTTATGCGGCAGGCAATAGCGCCGGCGAGATCGCCCGTGTGGTGGAATATGCCCATCGCTACGGAGTGCGGGTGCATGCCACGCTCAACACGCTGATCTACGACGACGAGCTGGAGGCCGCCGGGCGGCAGGCCCGCGAACTGATCGCGGCCGGGGTCGATGCGCTGATCGTGCAGGACATGGCGCTGCGGCGCATGAACCTGCCGGTCGAGTTGCATGCTTCGACGCAGATGTGCAATATGACACCTGCCCAGGCGCGTTTCCTGGGCGAGTGTGGGTTCGCCCGGGTGATCCTCGAACGGGCGCTTTCGCTCGGCGAAATACGGGACATCTGCGCTGCGACCGCGGCCGAGGTGGAATGTTTCGTCCACGGGGCGATCTGTGTTGGTTACAGCGGCCGCTGTTTCCTCTCGCGGTCGGTGTCCGACCGCAGCGGCAACCGCGGGGCGTGCAGCCAGCCGTGCCGCCTGACTTACGACCTGACCGACGGCCGGGGACGTACCTATATTGCCGGGAAACACCTGTTGTCGGTGCGCGACCTGAACCTTTCGGCGCATATCGGCGAGTTGCTCGACGCGGGCGTCACTTCGTTCAAAATCGAAGGGCGGCTCAAGGATGTCGGTTATATAAAGAACATTGTGGCCTACTACCGTCGCGAGGTCGACGCGGCGCTGGCCGTAAGGCCGCATCTGCGGCGGGCTTCAGCCGGGGAGAGCATCCCGGATTTCACGCCCGATACGGCCAAGAGCTTCACGCGCGGGGAGTCGGAATATTTCTTCGCGGGCAAGCGGCCGGGCGTGGCGTCGTTCGATACGCCGAAGGCGGTGGGCGAGTATGTGGGCCGTGTGGTGCGGGTCGAAAAGAACAGGTTCCGTCTCGATCGGGGCGGTTTGCTCGCCGCGGGCGACGGCATCTGTTTCCTCACCGACCGGGGGTTCGCAGGCACCAATGTCAACGCCGCCGACGGCGAATGTGTGACGCCCAACCGCATGGAAGGTATTGTGCCCGGGACGGAGGTCTACCGCAATTACGACCACCGTTTCAACCAGCTCCTCGCCCGCAGCCGTACGCGCCGCGTGATCCCCGCCTCGGTGCTGGTCGAAGCGACGGCAGGGGGTGTTAGATTCAGCTATACCGACTGTGAGGGTGTGACGGCTTCGGCCGCACGCAGCGTCGCCCTGGAAAGGGCTAAAAATGCCGCGGCCAATACCGCGGCATTGCGGACGCAGGCGGTGAAGGGCGGCGATACGGTTTTTGCCGTGCGCGGGGCCGAAGTGCGGGGCGGCGACTGGTTCGTCCCGGCGTCGCTGGCCGCGGAGTTGCGCCGCGAGGGGCTCGATGCATTGTCGAAGGCCCGGTCGGAGCGCGGCATCGGACACCGGATATTGCCCGAAGGCAGGGCGGAATATCCAGCGGAATGCCTTTCGGCGGAGGAAAATGTCACCAACCGCCTCGCTGAGGCGTTTTACCGCGACCACGGGGTCGGGCGGATCGAACGGGGGCTGGATCTCGCGGCTTCGACGGCGGGGCGCCGCGTGATGCGTTCGGCCTACTGCATCCGCCGCGAGATCGGCGAGTGCCTGAAGGAGCATCCCCGCCTGCGGGGCGAACTGTGGCTCGAACGCGGCGGTTCGCGCTATCGGCTGGAGTTCGACTGCGACCGGTGCGAGATGAGCCTGGTGGACTGTACCAAGACGAAATTATGAAACCTAAACGATAACTCCATGATGAAAAAAACTCTTTTGATCCTTGCGGCAGCGCTTTCGGGCGTGTTGGCTGCCGGCGCCCAGACCGGGCGTGAATGGCAGGATCCTGCCGTCAATGAAATCAACCGCCTGCCGATGCGCTCGTCGTTCGCCGCGGGCGAGCGCCTGTCGCTCGACGGCGTATGGAAATTCCACTGGGTACGCAACGCTTCGGAGCGTCCGTCCGGCATCGGGGCCGTCGACTACGACGATGCGGCGTGGGGCAGCATGCCCGTGCCGGGGATGTGGGAGCTGAACGGTTACGGCGACCCCGTCTATGTGAATATCGGCTATGCCTGGCGCGGTAATTTCAGGAACGATCCGCCCTATGTGCCCGATGCCGAGAACCATGTGGGTTCCTACCGGCGCACGTTCGACATCCCGGCATCGTGGGGCGGCAAGGACATCTTCCTTTCGATCGGTTCCGCCACGTCGAACGTCTATGTCTGGGTCAACGGACGTTTCGTCGGTTACAGCGAGGACAGCAAGCTGGCCGCGCAGTTCGACATCACGAAGTTCGTGAAGCCGGGCGAAAACCTCATTGCCCTGCAGATGTTCCGCTGGTCGGACGGCACCTACCTCGAAGACCAGGACTTCTGGCGCTTCGCGGGCATTGCCCGCGGCGTGGAGCTGACTGCCCGCGACAAGGCGCACCTCGAAGACGTGCGTATCACGCCCGTGCTGGATTCGGAATATAAGGACGCCACGCTGCGCGTCGAGGTGGAAACCACGCCCCGCGTGAAGTCGGTCGGTCTGACGCTGCGCGATGCGGCGGGCGGTGTCGTGGCGGAACATCGATTGCAGCCTGCCGGCGGCAAGGGCGGGTATGTCTTCGAGGTCGCCGACCCGGCCAAATGGTCGGCCGAGACCCCGAACCTCTATACGCTCGAGATCGCCGTGTCGGACGGCAGGGGCGTGACCGAGACCGTGACGCAGCCCGTGGGCTTCCGTTCCGTGGAGATCAGGGACGCACAGTTGCTCGTGAACGGGCAGCCCGTGCTGATCAAGGGCGCCGACCGCCACGAGATGGATCCCGTCGGCGGCTATGTGGTGAGCCGCGAACGGATGATCGAGGACATCCGCATCATGAAAGAGATGAATATCAACGCCGTACGCACGAGCCACTATCCCAACGACCCGCAGTGGTACGAGCTGTGCGACCGCTACGGCATCTATGTCGTGGACGAGGCCAACGTCGAGTCGCACGGCATGGGCTACGGCGACAACACGCTGGCCAAGGCGCCGGCTTATGCGCAGGCACACATGGAACGCAACCGGCGCATGGTGCTGCGCGACAAGAACCATCCTTCGGTCATCATCTGGTCGATGGGCAACGAGGCGGGCATGGGCCCCAACTTCGAGGCATGCTACCGTTGGATCAAGGAGTACGACCCTTCGCGTCCGGTGCATTACGAACGTGCCGTGTACGATCAGGACGGGGCCTTCACTGACATCATCTGCCCCATGTACTGGGGCTATGAACAATGCGAGAAATATGCTCGCAACAACCCCTCCAAACCGCTCATCCAGTGTGAATATGCCCATGCCATGGGAAATTCGATGGGGGGCCTAGACCATTATTGGGAACTGGTGCGCAAATACCCCTCCTACCAGGGCGGTTTCATCTGGGACTTCGTCGACCAGGGGCTTGTCCGCTACGAGCCCGACGGCCGTGTGTCGTTCCTCTACGGCGGCGATTTCAACGACTACGATGCGACGGACAACTCGTTCAACTGCAACGGTATCATTGCCCCCGACCGCACGTGGCACCCCCATGCCTACGAGGTGCAGCGCCAGTACCAGAGCATCTGGACTACGCCCGTCGACCTTGCGCAGGGCAGGGTCGAGGTCTATAACGAAAATTTCTTCATCGGGCTGGATGCCTACGAAATGGAGTGGCAGCTGCTTGCCGACGGCCGTGTGGTGAAGGCCGGCCGCATCGGCGACCTCGATGTCGCTCCGCAGCAGCGCCGTGCATATGAGCTGGGATTCACTGCAGCCGATTTCTGCCCGCAGGCGAAGGAAATCCTGGTGAACGTGGCCTATAAACTCAAAGAGAAGCAGCCGCTGCTCGACATCGGCCATACGGTGGCCAAACAGCAGTTCGTCGTACGCGAGTACGACTGTAAGGCCGGTTTCGGCCTTGCGGCCTCGGCGCGTCCCGTAGAGGTGACCCGCTGGGAACGCGGTGTGCGCGTCGAAGGGGATACGTGGCAGATGTTCTTCTCGCGCGACGGGTTTCTGGCTACCTATACGGTCGACGGCCGTGAGCTGATGGCCGAAGGGGCCGAACTGCGCCCGCAGTTCTGGCGTGCCCCGACCGAAAACGACCTCGGGGCGAAGTTGCACCAGCGGCAGGCCGTATGGAAGAACCCCGAACTGCAGCTTACGAAGTTCGACGCTGCGGTCGAGGACGGGGTGGCCGTCGTGGAGGCCCTCTATGAGCTGCCCGCCGTGAAAGCTACGCTGGCGCTGACCTACCGCATCAACGGTGCGGGCGAAATGGAGGTCTCCGAGCGGATGACCGCCGACAAGACGGCCGAGGTGCCCAACCTGTTCCGCTTCGGTATGACGCTCACGATGCCGGCGCGTTACGACCGTGTGGTTTATTACGGCCGCGGTGCGCACGAGAACTATGCCGACCGCCTTTCGTCGGCCGACCTGGGGCTTTACGAGCAGCGTGTCGCCGACCAGTACCACGATGAATACGTGCGTCCGCAGGAGTCCGGCACCAAGGGCGGCCTGCGCTGGTGGACGGTGGCCGACAGCGCCGGTACGGGGCTGACGATCCTTGCCGATGCGCCGTTCTCGGCCTCGGCGCTGCCGTACGCCACGGCAGACCTCGACGTATCGAATTTTCCGCCGCAGCAGCATTCCGGGACGCTCGTGGCACGCGATGCCACGTTCGTGAACTTTGACCTGCTGCAATCGGGCCTGGGCTGTATCGACAGCTGGGGCGCATTGCCCGAAAAGCAGTTCCGGGTGCCCTACGGCGATTATACGTTCCGCTTCATGCTGAAGCCGACGGTAAAGTAACCATAAGCATGCAAGGACAGTTGACACCCTCGTTCGGGGATTACGAACTGATCGACACGGGGGATTTCGAGAAGCTCGAACGCTTCGGGCAATACGTTGCCCGCCGTCCCGAACCGCAGGCCATCTGGCGGCGCTCGCTCCCCGAGGGGGAGTGGCGCCGCATGGCCGACGCGGCCTTCCTGCGCGATGTGCGCAGCGACGAACGCGGCGAGTGGCGCCTGCGCCCCGGCATGCCTCCGCGCTGGACGGTGGCCTACGAATACAAGGATATGGCGCTTCGTATGCGCCTGGGGCTCACCTCGTTCAAGCATGTCGGCATTTTCCCCGAACAGGCCGCCAACTGGAATTTCATCTACGATAATTGCCGGGCGCTGGTTTCGGGCGGGACGTTTCCTGCGGATATTTCCGGCGCGGCTGCGGCCGGGAGTTCCCTGCCGGCACACGATGTTGCAGTGCCGTCAGGCGCCGGATCGGGCCGGGACGGGCACTCTGCCACCGGCCCGGGGTGTTGCGTCACGCCGCGCGTGCTGAACCTCTTTGCCTATACGGGCGGGGCGAGTCTCGCGGCATGTGCCGCAGGGGCGGATACGACGCATGTCGATTCGGTGAAGCAGGTGGTCACCTGGGCGCGCGAGAACATGGAGCTGAGCGGACTGGACGGCATCCGGTGGATCGTCGAGGATGCGCTGAAATTCGTGCAGCGCGAAGTCCGCCGCGGCAACCGTTACCACGGCATCGTCCTCGATCCCCCGGCCTACGGGCGGGGTGCCAACGGCGAGAAATGGATTCTCGAGGACAACATCTGCGAGATGCTCGAGTGCTGTGCCCGGTTGCTGGAGCCGCGGGGGGCGTTCCTCGTGCTGAACCTCTATTCGATGGGATTGTCGTCCACGCTGGCCCGTACGGCGGTGCGGCAGGCGTTCGGTGCGCCGCGTACGGAGCAGTACGGCGAACTTTGTTTCACGGATCGTGCGGGCAAGCAACTGCCGCTCGGTACGTACTACCGTTTTACACGTTAAAAACTTGGAACCATGAGTATCCTGATCGTATTGTTCGGCCTGCTGAGCGACTGCCTGTTGTCCGTCCTGGTGGGCATCATCGGCAGCAGCCGGCGCATCGGCTTCGGGCTGGCATTCCTCGTGAGCCTGATCTTCACGCCGCTCGTGGGGCTTATCATCACCCTGCTGACCGACCCGTTGCCGTACGGCGGCCAGCGCTGGGGCTGCGTCGGCACGTTCGTGGCCATCCTCGGCCTGTTGTTCCTCTGCGCCTTCCTGATCCTGTTACTGGCCGGAGGCGCCGTCGTCGCCATGTTCTGATTTCCCGTAACGCCCCTCCAGCAGGAGAATCATGTTTTCGAGTTTCTTCTCGTACTCTCCGAAAAACCAGTCGTCGAAGGCTCTGGGGATCAGCCCGATCCAGTTTCGTACCGTTTTGTCGGCGAGCGTTTTCTCGAATCCTTCGTGGTAGGGTGAATTCCAATGGAGATTCTCCATCTGGGAGGGCAGCATGGCCTGCATGCGCTGGTCGTAATACAGCTCCATGTAGTCGTCGAACGCCGCGAGTTCCTTATAGCAGCGCAGCAGGTCGATGAGGGTCTGCTTGTCGGCGATATGCGAGGCGATGCCCGTCGTCTTGAGCATTTCCAGGGCATCGTTCGACAGGCGGTAGGGCTTGCCCATGCCGCCTGTGATGTAGCGCGAATAGGTTTCGACCGTGTCGGACGGGAACCCTGCGAGCGAAAAATCCGCTTCCAGCAGGCGCCGTGCCACCCATTTGTCTTTGCCGTATGTGTACCTGTAATCCCGGACGACCTGCAGGTTGTCGTGCAGTTCGGATGCGACGAGTTGCATGGCCTGCCGTACCTCCCGCTGTTTGGCCGCTTCGGTGATCCGGGCGGTCAGCCACAGGGTCAGCAGTACGCCGCCCGTGACGATCGAGAACTGGCGCGCGTAGTCGCCGATTTTCCACTTTTTAATTCGTTTCTTGAGGGGTTTCTTCATGGCTGCGAGGGTGTTTCCCTTCCGGGATGCTCAGAATATGTAGTATATCAGGATGCCCGCCGCGGCCGAGAGGCAGATCAGCAGGATGGGGTTCACTTTTTTGACCGAGGCGACGAAGACGCCGCCGAACAGCGCCCAGCTCCAGCCGTCGATGAAGTTCTGTTCGTCGGGTGCTTTGCTGTGCGGGAACATCAGCAGCAGTGCCGCCGAGGCGATCATGCCGATGACCACGGGGCGCATGCCCTTCATGGCTCCTTCGACGACGGGGTTTTGCTTCAGGCGGAGGAAGAAGCGCGTGATGAGCAGCATCAGCGTGAGCGACGGCAGGCATACGGCAAACGTCGCCAGCGCCGCACCCAGGATGCCGCACCACGCGTTGCCGGCCTGTGCGCCGACCGTGTAGCCGACATAGGTGGCCGAGTTGATGGCGATGGGCCCGGGGGTGATCTGCGAGATGGCTACGATGTCGGCGAATTCGGCGTTGGTCATCCAGGCGTGCTGCACGACCACTTCGTTCTGGATGAGCGAGAGCATGGCGTAGCCGCCTCCGAAGCCGAAGAACCCTATTTTCAGGTAGCTTACGAATAGTTGCCAGAAGATCATTTGCCTGCTTTTTTAGCGATGAATAATGTCCATGCGATACCGATGGCCGCCGCTGCGATCAGGATATAGATCGGCGACCAGCCCAAGTACCATACGGCCAGCGCCGACGCGGCGATCACCGCGAACATGGCCCAGTGCATCCCCCGCGCCAGCGAGATCACCGGCACGACGATCAGTGCCACCACGGCCGGGCGCATGCCTTTGAATGCGGCGTCCACGACGGGGTTGTGGCGTATGTCGGCAAACAGGAGCGCGATCGCGAGGATGATGACGAACGACGGCAGGACGCTGCCCAGCAATGCCGCCACGGCGCCTTTCAGCCCCCGCATCTTGTAGCCTACGAATACCGAGGTGTTGATGGCGATGGGCCCCGGGACGGATTGTGCGAGGGTCAGCAGGTCGAGGAACTCCTTGTGCTCGATCCAGCCGCGCTTGGCGATCAGCTCCTGCTCGATGAGCGGCAGCATGGCGTATCCTCCGCCGAAGGTGAAAAGCCCGATCTTGAAGAAGGAGGCGAAAATGGTACGAAGTCGTTGCATGTTTTCCGTGTTCTTTACTTAATCCGGCGTGTGCGGCGGCCCTGTCGCAGGGACGGGGTTCCGGGGGCGGCTATGCTCCCCGCCCGGCCGTTTTATTGTCCGGCGTTGGCCACCGACGCCATGACCGTGGCGACGACGGCTGCGGTTTCGGTGCGCAGGCGCTGCGTGCCGAGGGTGATCTCCTCGAATCCGTTGGCACGCGCGAAAGCGATCTCTGCGTCCGAGAAATCGCCTTCGGGGCCGATGAAGACCAGCGCCGACTCGCCTTTGCGGAGCGTCGCGGGCAGGTAGATTTTGCCTGCGGGCGACAGCGCCGGGGCACAGTGGGCGATGAATTTCCGCCCCTCGAACGGCCTGGCTGCGGCCTCGCGGAACGGCGTAAGCGGGTGCAGCTCCGGGCGGTAGGCCTTGAGCGACTGTTTCATCGCCGCCGTGATGACCTTCCCCGCGCGTTCGGGTTTGAAGACGCGGCGTTCGCTGTGTTCCGTTTCGAGCGGGACGATGGCGCTGACCCCTACCTCGGTGGCCTTTTCGAGGAACCATTCGAAGCGGTCGGCGTTTTTGGTCGGCGCCACGGCCATTACCAGCCGGTAGGGGAGCGGTTCCCACTGCGTCTGCGTCGTGGTGACGCGCACCACACATCGCTTTGGGTTGTCGTCGGTGATTTGGCAACAAAATAAATTGCCCCTTCCGTCAGTTATATGGAGGGTATCGCCGCGCCCCAGGCGCAGCACGCGGACACAATGTTTCGACTCCTCTTCGCTCAGCGTATAGAGGGGCGGCGTGATGTCGGGGGCGTAAAAAAGTTGCATACCTGTTATAAATTATTAACTTTGCATCGCTGTGCGGACGCATCGAAGATGCCTCCGCCGTCGGCGATTGCAAAGTTACACAAAATAACACGATAGATGAAACGTATTGCAGGATTATTCACAACACTTTTACTGCTTATGACACTTGCGTCATGCGATTCCCGGAAAACGGCCGGGGAAAACCCGTTTTTCACCGAATGGGATACGCCGCACGGCGTGCCGCCGTTCGACAAGATCCTGCCCGAGCATTTCATGCCCGCCTTCGAACGCGGCATGTCGTTGCACGAGGCCGAAATCGACGCCATCACCTCGAACAAGGACGAGGCCACGTTCGAAAACACGATCCTTGCCTATGACGATGCCGGGCAAATGCTCGCGCAGACCGAACTGGTGTTCGGCATGCTGTGTGCCGCCGAAACCAACGACCGCATGCAGGCCCTGCAAGAGCAGGCCATGCCCCTGCTGGCCGCGCACAGGGACAAGATCCGCCTCGACGACAAGCTCTTCGTCCGTGTGAAGGAGGTTTACGACAGGCGTGCGGCGCTGGGGCTCGACGCCGAGCAGATGCGTCTGTTGCAGAAGACCTACGACTCCTTCGTGCGCGCCGGGGCGTTGCTCGACGCCGAGCAGAAGGCCCGCCTGAAAGAGATCAACGGGCAGTTGTCGCTCACGGCCGTGAAATTCGGGAATAACATCCTCGCCGAAAACAACAATTTCGTGCTCGAACTCAAGTCGGACGAACTCGACGGGCTGCCGGCAGGCATCCGCGACGCCGCCCGCGAGAAGGCCAGGCAGATGGGCAAGGGCGACAAGTGGGTCTTCACGCTCCACAAGCCCAGCCTGATCCCGCTGCTGACCTATTCCACCAAGCGCGACCTGCGCGAGAAGATCTATAAGGCTTATCTGAACCGTTGCAATAACGGCGACGAATACGACAACAAGCAGCTCATCAACGATTTCATCCGCCTGCGCACGGAGAAGGCACACCTGCTGGGCTATCCCTCTTACGCCGCCTATGTCGTGGCGGACGAGATGGCCGGTACGACCGATGCCGTTTACGGCCTGCTCGACCAGATCTGGACGCCGGCGCTCGAACGCGCCAAGGGCGAGCTGGCCGAGATGGACACGCTTTTGCAGAAGGACATCCCCGGTGCCACCTTCGAATCGTGGGACTGGTGGTATTACGCCGAGAAATTGCGCAAGCAGAACTATGCCCTCGACGAGGAGATGCTGCGTCCCTACTTCTCGCTCGAGAACGTGCAGGGCGGCATCTTCTACCTGGCCAACCGCCTCTACGGCATCACCTTCCAGCCGATCGTCGTGCCGCTCTACCATCCCGATGCGGTCGCCTACGAGGTGCTCGATGCCGACGGCTCGCACCTGGGCGTGCTCTATTTCGACTATTTCCCCCGCGACGGCAAGAGCCAGGGCGCCTGGTGCGGCAACTATGTCGAGCAGACCTATAAGGACGGCAAGCGCGTGGCGCCCGTGGTGAGTGTCGTCTGCAACTTCACGCGCCCGGTGCGCAATACGCCCGCACTGCTGACGCTCGACGAGACGGAAACGCTCTTCCACGAATTCGGCCATGCGCTCCACTTCCTGTTTCACGACGTGAAATACCGCGGCCTCTCGGAGGTCGAGGGCGATTTCGTCGAGCTGCCTTCGCAGGTCATGGAGAACTGGGCATTCGAACCCGAGATGCTGAAGCACTATGCCGTGCATTACCGCACGGGCGAAGTGATCCCGAAATACCTCGTGGACAAACTCCGCAAGAGCGAACTCTTCAACCAGGGTTTCGCCACCACGGAACTGATCGCCGCGTCGCTTTCCGACATGGATATCCACTCGGTCACCGAATACGAACCGTTCGACCCGATGGCATTCGAGCGGCAGGCGCTCAACGAGAAGCGAGGCCTGATCCCGCAGATCGAGCCCCGCTACCGTTACCCCTATTTCAGCCATATCTTCGACGGCGGCTATTCGGCAGGTTACTATTTCTATACCTGGGCCGAGGTGCTCGACAAGGATACGTTCGAGGCCTTCCGCGAGAGCGGCGACCTGTTCAACAAGAAGATCGCCGCAGATTTCCGCGCCAAGCTGCTTTCGCGCGGCGGTTCGGAGGACGGCATGTCGCTCTACCGGGCATTCCGCGGCGCCGACCCCGACAAGCGGGCGATGTTGCGCAGCCGCGGACTCTGGGACGAACCCGAGCCGGAACCCGCCGACGAAGGCGAAGCGCTCCTTCAGCCGGAAATACGGCAGGAATAGCCTCCATCCTTAAAATTAACCCAATATTTGCAATAACATGAAAAAAGCATTTATCATCATGACCTTTTCTGCGATGGCGGCCGGGTGTGCCGACAATTCGATCCCCAAGGCGCAGCTGCCCGAATTAGATACTTCGAACCCCTTGCTGGCCGAGTGGGATACGCCCCACCAGACCCCGCCGTTCTCCGAGATCGAACTCTCGGACTACGAGCCTGCGTTCGACGCGGCCATCGCCTGCTCGCGTGCCGAGATCGACGCGATCGTCGGCAACCCCTCGAAGCCGACCTTCGGCAATACCATCGTGGCCCTGGAGCGCCACGGTGCGCTGCTGGATCGTATTTAGGGTATTTTCTTCAACCTGCTCGAAGCGGACACGTCCGACGAAATGCAGGAGATCGCACTGCGCGTGCAGCCCAAGCTGACCGAACTGTCGAACGACATCTCGCTCAACCCCGAGCTCTTCGCCCGCGTGAAGGCCGTCTACGGGAAACCCGGCCGCGGCCTCTCGAAAGAGGACAAGAAGCTGCTCGAGGATACCTATCAGAGTTTCGCACGCAACGGGGCCGCCCTGTCCGACGCGGACAAGGAGCTCTACCGCAAGTATTCGTCCGAGTTGTCGGCCGCGACGCTCCAATTCGGCCAGAACGCCCTGGCTGCGACCAATGCCTTCTCGATCAACATCACCGACCCGAAGGTCGTGGCCGAACTGCCGGACTTCGTGAAGGAGGGCATGGCAGCCGATGCCAAGGCGCGCGGTGAAAAGGGCTGGACGGTGACGTTGCAGGCACCGAGCTATGTGCCTTTCCTGACCTATTCGTCGAACCGTGCGCTCAAGGAGAAACTCTGGCGTGCCTACAATTCGCGCGCATTGGGCGGTGAGAACGACAATACGCCGGTCGTCAAACAGATTGCCAACCTGCGCCTGAAGATCGCCAACCTGCTGGGCTATAAATGCTATGCCGACTACGTGCTCGAACGCCGCATGGCCGAGAACACCCCGACGGTCATGGCCTTCCTCGACGAGCTGCTCTCCCAGACCAAGGCCTATGCCGACCAGGACTATAAGACCGTCGCCGACTATGCCGCTTCGCTCGGGTTCAAAGGCCAGCTCATGCCGTGGGACTGGGGCTATTACAACGAGAAGTACAAGCACGAGAAATATGCGCTCAACGACGAGCTGGTGAAACCTTATTTCAAACTCGAAAACGTCCGCAAGGGCGTCTTCATGCTCGCCAACAAGCTCTACGGGCTGAACTTCACGCCCAACGACAAGATCGAGGTGTACCATCCCGACGTGACGGCCTACGACGTGACCGACCAGGACGGCCGTTTCATGGCGGTACTCTACCTCGATTTCTTCCCCCGCGAATCGAAGCGTTCCGGGGCATGGATGACCGAGTTCCGGGGCACGAAGATCGTCGACGGCAAGGAGACCCGTCCGCTGGTGTCGCTGGTGATGAACTTCACCAAGCCTACCGAAACGGCCCCTTCGCTGCTGACCTTCGACGAGGTGGAAACCTTCCTCCACGAGTTCGGCCACTCGCTCCACGGTATGCTGGGCGAGGGCAAGTACGAGTCGCAGACCGGAACGAACGTTTACCGCGACTTCGTGGAGCTGCCTTCGCAGATCATGGAGAACTGGGCTACTGAGAAGGAGTTCCTCGACCTGTGGGCCGTGCATTACCAGACGGGCGAGCCGATCCCGGTCGAGGTGGTCGACCGCATCGTCGCCGCGCAGAATTACCTGGCGGCCTATTCCAACGTGCGCCAGCTTTCGTTCGGCATGACCGATATGGCATGGCATACGATCACCGAGCCTTTCGAGGGCGACGTCGAGCAGTTCGAGGTCGCATCGATGGCCCCGACGCAGGTGCTGCCCGTAGTTCCCGGAACGGCGATGGCCCCGGCATTCGGACATATCTTCTCGGGCGGCTATGCCGCGGGGTATTACGGCTACAAGTGGGCCGAAGTGCTGGAGGCGGACGCCTTCTCGCTCTTCAAGGAAAAGGGCATCTTCAACCGCGAGGTCTCCGGCTCGTTCCGTGAGAATATCCTTTCGAAGGGCGGTACCGAGCATCCGATGGAACTCTACGTGCGCTTCCGCGGCCACAAACCCGAAACCAGGGCGCTGATCGAGAAAATGGGGCTCGGCAAATAACCGCATTCCCATACCCGATAAAAAAGGGAACCTCCCAACAGGAGGTTCCCTTTTTTACGGTGCATTTCTTTTGCCCTGAAATGTTCCTTGTGATGAATATTTTACTAAATTTGCGGTTGGGATTGAGAATTTTATTACGCTAATACACTTGCACTATGCCTCTGGAAAAACTAAATGCGGCACTGATCGGTGCTATACAAAATAGTACCCCGGAATATACCAATGCGGCGGCCATTCTGACGGACAAGCTCAATATCGGCCGCGAGGCGGCTTACCGCCGGCTGCGCGGCGAAGTGCCTTTCACCTTCGGGGAGGCGGGCGTACTTTCGGCGCAGATGAATTTTTCGCTCGACCGCACGGTCGGGGCCTTGGATTTCGGGAATGTGCTTTTCCGGCTGAGTTTCAGTGATTACCATACGGCGCTCGAAGATTACACGGGGGTTATCGACCAGGATACCCTTTTCTACCGTGAGGTTTCCTCCGACGTCGATGCCGAACAGGCCATCGCCGGAAATTCGTTTCCGCGGATGCTTTACATGCGTTATCCGAAACTGACCAATTTCAAACTTTTCAAATGGCTCTACCAGCAGGGGCTCATCGACTGTTCGGGGGCTAAATTCGAGGATATGAAAGTGCCGGAGGTGCTTTTGCAGAGCTACCGCGACCTGGTGCACGAAGCGCAGCTGATGCCTGCCACGACCCTGATATTCGACGGCAGTTGTACCAAACGCTGGGTCAACGCCATCTGCGCATTCCGCAACATGCATCTGATTAGGGACGAAAGCGTCGAAGTGCTGAAAGCCGAGTTGTTGCAAATGCTCGACGACCTGGAAGAGATTTGTGTTTCCGGGCAGTTCCGCAGCGGGCGGCCTGTGTCGGTCTTTATTTCGGATATGGATATCGAAGCGACTTACTGCTACCTTTCGGCACGGCATTACCGGGCGAGCTGCCTCGAGGCGTTCTCGATCAACTCGCTGCGCAGCTCCGATCCGGACATGTTCGAGCACACCAAACGCTGGGTGCTGGCCCTGAGCCGGTTTGCGACGTTGATATCATGCAGCGGGGAATTGCAGCGGATCCATTTCTTCAAGCGGCAGCGAGCTGTCGTGGCAGAATTGGAAAGGGAGGGCTTAGAACCCTCCCCCGAAGTCTTCCAGGAATAAACGGAACCTTGCGTCTAGCTCCTTGGTGTCTATCCTGTGCTTCAAATCCTGACGGATTTTCCACTTGCGTCACTTTTGCGGGTGTAGCCCGCCCCTTGCACAATCCCACTTGAATTCTTCATATCTCCTGTGCAATACAAAAGTAGGGTAAGGCTTCGGGTAAAACAAGACGGAAAACGGGTGTGCGTGCAGATTGATTGTCTGTTTTTGATGCCTGGTTTTGAGTACGGCTCGGATTTTGAAATTAAAATTTCAGGTGTGGGTGATAATGCTGATATCCGACGGAAGCGTGGTTTGTTTGTTTCGCATTGCGAAACAGGCTGTTCGGGGGGGGGAGGAGCGTGGAGGAAGAATGAAAAAAGCGAGGAGACTTCCTCGCTTTTTCAGTTGAGCTACCTGGATTCGAACCAAGAATAACAGGACCAGAATCTGTTGTGTTACCATTACACCATAGCTCAATGACGTTTTGGTGATGCAAAAGTAGAACTTTATTTTTCAATTGCAAAGAAAATTCACAAAAAAAATTAGTACATTTGTTTTAATCATTTTCCGACCGAATGAACTTGTAAATAAAAACAACCTAAAATCAGAGAATTATGGGAATTAAATTCCGCCTTATCGTCATGAACTTCCTCCAGTATGCCATCTGGGGTTCGTGGCTCATCTCGCTGGGCGCCTACCTTGGCGGTGGCCTCGACTTCACAGGGCTGCAAATCGGAAGTTTCTTTGCCACGATGGGCGTTGCGTCGTTGTTCATGCCCGCAGTGATGGGTATCATTGCCGACCGGTGGATCCCGGCGCAGAAGCTGCTCGGCATCTGCCATCTGGTGAGCGGCGGGTTCCTGATTGCCGCGGCTTCGCAAACGGCCTATGGGCCTTTATACAGTTGTATGCTGCTGAGCGTGATGTTCTACATGCCGACCATCGCCCTGTCGAATTCGGTGGCATACAATGCCCTCGACCTGGCCCGGCTCGATACCGTGAAACATTTCCCCCCGATCCGCGTGTGGGGTACGGTAGGCTTCATCGCCGCGATGTGGTTCGTCGACCTGACGCATATCGGCGGCGTGCAGATCAAGCTGACCGAGTGGCAGCTCTATGTCTCGGCGGTGCTGTCGTTCCTGCTCTCCGTCTACTCGTTCTCGCTGCCCGGCTGCCCCGTCGACCGCAATGTCAAGGCCAGGTCGTGGGTCGATACCCTGGGGCTGCGTGCGTTCACGCTCTTCAAGGAGAAGCGCATGGCCATTTTCTTCGTTTTCTCGATGTTGCTCGGCGCCGCGTTGCAGATAACCAACGCCTTCGGGGACTCCTATATACAGAGCTTCGGCTCGATGCCCCAGTATGCCGATTCGGCGATCGTGAAACACTCGGTGATCCTGCTTTCGCTGTCGCAGATGTCCGAGACGTTATGCATCCTGCTGATCCCGTTCTTCCTGCGGCGCTTCGGGATCAAGAAAGTGATGCTCATCTCGATGCTGGCGTGGGTGCTCCGCTTCGGGTTCTTCGGCGTCGGCAACCCGGGCTCGGGTGCCGCGTTCCTCATCCTTTCGATGGTCGTCTACGGGGTGGCATTCGATTTTTTCAATATCTCGGGTTCGCTGTTCGTCGAGAAGGAGACCAGCCGCGAGATCCGCTCTTCGGCACAGGGCGTCTTCATGATTATGACCAACGGCTTCGGTGCGTTCTTCGGTTCGTATGCCGCCGGTGCCGTCGTCGATGCCTGGGGATGGCCCGATTCGTGGTATATCTTCGCCGGCTATGCCCTCGTGGTGGCCGTGGTCTTCGCTGTCGTGTTCAAATACAAGCACAACCCCGAAGAGATGGTCTCGGTGAACCATTAATATAAGTATGGTTCCGGCGGCGCGGGGAAACCTCTCGCCGCCGGAATTTTTTTACCCGGGTGCCGGGCTACGGGCGGAGCATTTTGACGTGCGGGATACCTGCTTCGAAATAGGTGTCCGAGACCGGTGCGAACCCGAGGGTGGCGTAAAATCCGGCCAGGTGCTCTTGTGCCGAGATGCGGATGGGCTGGGGGCCCCATGTCCGGGCAATATAGCGCAGCGCTTCGGACATCAGGCTGCGGCACAGCCCGCGGCGGCGGTATGCAGCATCGACCAGCACGCGGCCGACCGAGGTTTCGGCGTAGGCGATCCCTGCTGGGATGATCCGCAGGAAGGCCACTACGCGGCCGCCGTCCTCCATCCACATGAATACGCTCTGCGGGTCAACGGCGTCGGCATCGGGTTCCGTGATGTGCTGTTCGAGGAAGAAGACGGCCTCGCGTGCCTGCACGATACGGTGGTATTCCCGGGTGGAGAGTTCGCTGAAATGTTTTGTGAGGACAGGGGACATGGCGGTTTGTAATTGATGACAAAGGTACTTAAAATTTCGGAAGATATGGATACGATCCGTGTGGATGGTGTGAGCTGCATCCGTTGCGGCCGATGTGTGAAGGTGTGCCCTTCGCAGATTTTCGTACAGGAGAAGGCGGGCGGCCCCGTGGCGCTCTCGAAACCCGAGAACTGCATCGTCTGCGGGCACTGCGTCGCGGCCTGCCCGACGGGGTCTGTGGCACATGCGGAATTTCCGCCCGCCAAGGTGCATCCGGTCGACTATGCGGCCATGCCCACACCTGCTCAGGTCGAACTGCTGATGGCTGCGCGGCGCTCGAACCGGGCGCTCTCGCAGCGCCCCGTGCCGCAGGAGATGCTCGACCGGATCGTTGCGGCCGCCGACCTCGCTCCGACGGCCACCAATGCCCGGCAGTTGGGCTATACGCTCGTGACCGACCCTGTGCTGCTGCGCCGTATGAGCGAATATACGCTCGGCGTGTTCGGCAAACTCGCGGATCGCCTTTCCCACCCGCTCGTGCGCCCGTGGCTGAGCCGTTTGCTGCCCGACGTCTACCGCTATGTCCCCGTTTTCCGGAAAATGCGCCGCGAATATGCCGGGGGCAACGACCGCATCCTGCGGGGTGCGACGGCCGTGTTGCTGATCCATGCGCCGAAGGAGAGCCGTTTCGGCGCCGAAGATGCCAACCTCGCCTACCAAAACGCTTCGCTGATGGCCGAAGCGCTCGGGGTAAGCCAGATATATATGGGCTTCGTGCTGACCGCCGTGCGGCAGGACAGGAAAAAGGGGCTCTGCAAGATGCTGGGACTCGGCGGCCGCCGTATCTGTGCCGTCATGGCGCTCGGGATGCCGCAGTTCCGCTACCCGAATTATATCGACCGCACGCCTTCCCCTTTGGAGCGGAGATAGGCGTGCGGGGCTTCCCGGAGCTGTGCCCGGGATATTTCAGTTGCTTTTTTCGAGTTTTTTGGCGGTTCGCGTCATCTGTCCGCTCCACCCGGTTGTCGCCGGGATACAAGGAGAAGCGGCCTCTGCTGTGCAGGGGCCGCTTCTCCTTTGCGGCTCGGTGTCAGTTGCCCGAAAGACCCCACTCCCCCGGGGAGTAGCTGCTTTTCGGAGCGTTCGGCACGTTGACGAAGAATTCGAACCCGCATTTGGCTTCGATCTCCGTCACGGGTACCGCACAACCGTCCGGTGTCTGGGTCTTGTCTGTGGTTTGTTCATACCAGAATCCGATGCATTGCAGTTCGTCGGCCGCAAGGGTGGTTACGGATTGTCCCGTGGTGCCCTGCTTGGTGCGCAGCAATACCTTGTAATAATGCGTCGGTACGGGGCATGGGTTACCGCCGTTGTCGGTCGTCGTACCCTCTGTCCCATCGAAATAACATCCCGTTACCACATAGAGCGTATCGGCGCACATCCATCCGCGGACTCTGTTTTCCAGGGTGCCCCATGCACCGCTGTTGAATGTAGCGAGCTGTGGCGTCATGTTCGAATAGTAGGAAATCTGCTTGTTCGCCAGGTTGCTCACTTTCCGGTCGGCGTTGGGGACTTGGTGTCCCTTGTTGTAAGGTGCTCCCACGCCGCCCACCATCTGCTCGGTCTTTCCCAGCGACGGGTCGGCCGAGTAGGCCCGCTCTTTCGAAGCATTCGGGGCTGTATAATAGGCGTGCAGCGGATATGCCGCCCATAGGGCCGCCTTTTTCGCCTTGTCATAACCCATTGCGAAATTGCGCGGGTAGGAACCGTTGCCCGTCGCCGCCACGTCGGTGATGTAGTGGCATATCTCGGTCACCGAAGTGTTCGCTGCGGGCAGTTCCGCCCACGATTTTCCCAATGCCGCTGTTCCTGTTCCCGGGGTAGGGTCTGGGGAAGGATCGCCTCCTTCCCCGCCCGGAGTTCAATTCGCCGGTTGCCAGGTTATGTCGCCTATCGTCGTTCTGTTCTGATTATTTTGTTTTATGGTAATAGTGGCGTCATAACCTTGACAGTCGATTGTCGGTATTTCGAATGCGCTTTTACTGTTTCCCGGAATAGTGATACTTGCTGCCGTGGCACCATTGGCTGTTATGGTGACTGTTGCCGAACCTTTGCTTGAGGTCAACGCATTGAATTTAAGGGCTGTAATGCCTCCTGGGATCGTTACGGACATTGAGCCGTTTTTACCGATGGCTGCATATTTGTCGTTTATTACCACGACTCCGGCATTGGCAAGCGCCGTTTTGTCTGTGTTGGCCTGATTAGGATTACCACAGCCACTATAACTCCATTGCGGGGTTCCAGTGGTTACTCCGTTGAATGTGCCGCTGGAACCATAACTGGTAGTGCTGGGCACGGTGTAATTTTCGAAAGTCTCGGTTTCCCACATTACAGCCCCCGGTTTTGTCTGGGTGACGCTTACGGTTTGCGCTTCGGCGCCTTCGTACGATAATGTGATGGTGCCGGAACGTTCCTCGCCCTGATTTGCGTCTATTGTGAAAGAAACGCCGTCGACGTTGTAAACGAATGAATTGAGCCAGGAAACGTCTGACGATGCGACGACCGACACCCCGTTTGTGGGATTTTCAACCGTGTAGTTGATGGTTTTGGTAGCGCTTTCCGCAGGAACGGACAAGGTCGTTTCCGATGTGATTTTCAGTACCGGCGGCAGGGTGATGTCATGGCCGGGAACGATCTGTATGCTTTCGATAATTATTCTTTCGTTTGTGGCGGAGGGCTCGATCCTGATTTTCGTTTTCGAATTTTGTGCGTCGAATTTCAGCAGGTAGGTTTTGAACTCCTCGGTTAGGTCTGCGGTCGTGATTGCCGCGGATTCTCCGGCGGTTACTTTGATTCCGGAAGTATCTTTCGGCCAGACTTTAGCCGAAATCAGTACCGAGAACGGTGCGGAGAGATCCAGTTCGCTGGTGACGATATACCCGGAGTTTTTGCTCGAACTCATGCGGAGGCCATGCGGGGAGTCGTATTGATAAACATAGGAGTTCCCCGCGGAATACAGGTCGTTTCCGTTTTTGTCTTTGCGGGACAGGATATTTGTTGCGGAGTTTCCTGTCAGGTCACTGAAATCGTCGGTAAACGGCAGGCTCAGACCGGTTGCCGCGGCTGTGATGTGTTCGTCTGAAAGATTGACATTCAAAGTGGTGATCTTTCCTGTTTCCAGATCGATTTCATTGGACAGGACAATCTCTTTTTTGATGACATACCCTTCTGTCGCTGCTTCGACGACCAATTTCGACCCCGCAGCCAGCAATCGCGGATATACGCTTAAATAGGTGCCGCTGACACCGTTGATAACGTATTCCGTATTTGTCGTATAGGTCGCCGTTACGGTGTTGGAGCCGTTATAATAGGGTGCATACATCGTGTAGTTCAAGAGGTCTACAACAACCCGGCCTGCCAGTGTGTTGTCGCCATCGGTCGTAATGGACAGTGACGATACGTGCTGGTCGGCCAATTTGGTGTCTGTAGACTGGTCTTTGAGTACGACTTTGACAATGGCACTCAACCGCCTGAATTCCAGATTGGCGACTTGCTGTCCCTCGGAATCGAGTGTAAGCGGTTTGCTGACCAGGATGTCGGCTTTGCCGTCGAACGAGTTGGCTGTCGGGGTTTGGTTTGCCGGCAGATCGACCTTTGCGCCCGTATTATCGCCTACTTTGTCGATTCCGTTGGCCGTGAATGGATAATAAGCGTAAATCGTTGATGAAATGTTCGCGTTACCGGAAAAAGTCGTTGTTGCGGCGCGCTCCGTCGCATCGTTCGTGAAGGGGTAGTTGGACTTCGTCCCGTCGGTACTGATGCCGATCTGATCGCCGACAGACCAATAAGGGGTCAATCCGTCGATCTCGGTGCGGACTTCCGGTTTGAGCTCAGGGTTCCCGGCCGTAAAAGTCATCTTGACGAGTTTGCCGGAAGGGGTGTCGATGCTGCTGTCTTCCTTTTGGCAGGCTGTAGCTGTTACAGCGGTGAGAGCTGCAAACAGTGTGATTTTAGAGAGACTTTTCATAGGGCTGCGGTATTAGAGTTCGTGTTCGCTTCCCGATCCGATACCTCCTGCACCGCCGCCGCTGCCCCAATCGTCATAGACGTCGGGTGGGGTGGGCGATGTTGCAAACCCTTTTTCAGTCTCGATGTCGATCGTCTCAATTACGGGCGGAAGATAGGTCGAATTTCCCCCCCCCTTGCTGGTGGACAGATTGTAATTCATAAGGCTAAATTTTTTTGGTTGAAACATTTTCGTATCAAATATAGCAAAAAAATAGTCTATTCCCGTTAAAAAATTGTGAAATTCCGGTTCCCGGTCAAAATATATACACAAACGTCTGTTTTCCTGCCGGGTTTTGTCTGTTTGGCGTATTGTTGCCGGTGCCGACGGCGGGAAACGACGACCGTGCCGCATTGCCGCAGCCGGTAGCCGGATTGTCTGGGATGAAAGGGTGGGTGGATGAGCCGGGGATCGGGATTTAGTACATATTGTCGTACATCGACTGGCTCTTGTCGTATTTGAGGTCTGAAAGCGATGCCGCCTTTACGCCGATGTTGAAGCTCCAGCTGCGGTGGAACCCGAAGGGTATCCACGAGAACGACATCTGCCAGCAGTGCAGGTCGCGCGAGATGGAGATCGACGAGGTGGTGAGTTTGTTCGCCTTGATGTCGTAACCGCCCTGGAACGTGATGCCGGTCTTGGGCGTTATGGTAAGGCTGCCGTTGAAGCTGACGGTCTGCGTGACGTTCTTCTTGTATCCTTTGGGCGGGTAATTGCCCGTCGATATGTTGTAGTTGATGGCATAGTTGAACCCGAAGTTCCACGGCAGCGAGAAATCGTAGTACATCTGCGACATGTATTGCCGCCGCAGTACGGGATCCATGTTGCCGTAGGGGTCGTAGTAGGGGTTCATGTATTCGGGCGGGATGCTGGTGATGTCGTTGATGGCCGATTGCGAGCGGTCTTCGCGCGATTTGAACGTATAGCCGAACGACCAGCCCGTCGAGACGATACGCCCCGGGAAGAAGAGCTTGTTGTAGCGTTTGCCGTCGGGGGTCAGCCGGTAGGGGTCGAGCGTCATCGAGAGGTTGATGCCGAAATTCTTGAAGAGCGGCGTGCGGAACGAGATCGGGATGGTCGAGAGCCCCATCGAGTCGGCCAGGAAATTGTACGACCCGCTGATGCGCAGCTCGTCGATCAGCTTGATCTTCTTCACGCCCGAGGTGTCGCGCTTCGACAGTACCTTCATTTCGAGGTTCTGCGACAGCGAGAAGTTCATCGACATCGACCGTCCGGAACTGGGGACGCCGTATGCGTTGACCGAATAGGGCGAATAGGTGGTGAAACGTCCTGTCGAGTCGGTCTGCCGCGTCTTGTAGTAGCCGTATTTCGGGTCGCCGAAGTCCGGCGTATAGGCGAATCCGATCGAAGGGGTGAGCGTGTGGCGGATGGCCTGGATCTTACGATCCTTGCGCTTCTTGGTGAAGTCGTACATGCCGTATACGGTCGTCGATGCCGAGACGTTGAAGTTGTAGTTGTAGAGGCGGTAGAACCCGTATTGCGTCGGCAGCGTGTCCACCTTGTTCGTGACGGGGTTCCAGTCGAATTCGACTTTTTTGAAATACCACTTCTCGTTGTAGGTCGCCGACGGCGAGATGTTGATGTAGTTGAACAGGTTGAACGACGCCGATATGGGGATGTTGTGCTCGATACCGTTCTTCATGTTGTCGAGCGTCTCCTTCGAGAAGATCTTGTCCTCGGTGGTCGTCACCGAGTTGGTCATCTTGCCCGTATACTGCATCGAGATCTTTTCGTACCACCGCTCTTTGCCCATGCGCTCCTTGCGCTTGAAGGGGTAGAAACGCGAGACGTTGAAAACCACGGTCGGCAGCGTTACCGAGAGGCTTTTGTTCTGCGAGTTCTGCGAGATGGACATGTTCGCCGAGAGCGAGAAGGGGGTTCCCGCCCAGTTCTTCGAGTAGGCGATCGACGAGTTGGTCTGCGTCGAGAGGATGTCGTTGAGGTTGGTCGCCGAATATTTGCTGTAACCGCTCGTAGCGAAGTTCACCGATGCCGAGAAGGTCGACCCGGGGTTGGCCTTGGGATCCTGGGAGTGCGTCCACTGGATGCGGAAGTTGCTCTGCTTGATATAGTCCGGCTCGCCTTTTTCGCCCGTCTTGATGTTCGAGTACTGCATGTTGAAACTGCCGCTGTACTTGTAGCGTTTGATATAGCGCGATGCGGCCGACGCCTCCCACGAACCGAGCGTGTAGATACCGCCGCGTACGGCCAGGTCGGCATAGTCGCCCAGTGTGAAATAGTAACCCATGTCGCGCAGGAAAAACCCCTTGGAGTATTCCTCGCCGTAGGTGGGCATCAGCAGACCCGATTTGGGACCCATGTTGATCGGGAAGAAGCCCTCGGGGATGCCGAGGAAGTAGATCGGCACGTCCTCCATGACCAGGTAGGCCGGCCCCGTGACGACTTTCTTGCCGGGGATGACCTTGGCCTTGGTCATCGCCAGGTAGAAGTGCGGGTGGTCGGTCTCGTCGCAGGTCGTGTATTTGCCGTGCTGGATGTTGACCGTGTTGTCGGGCATTTTCTTCACGCTGCCTCCGACCAGCCAGCCGTCGCCCTGCTGCGTCGCCACGCCCTTGATCTTGGCCTTCTTCGAGGTGAGGTTGTAGGTGATCGTATCCATCGTGTACGATGCGTCGCCCTCGGAGAATTCGGGTTTGGTGACGATCGGTTTGCCTTCGAGCGAGTCGGGCTTGCCGTATGCATAGACCATCTTGGTGTCCATGTTGATCTGCATGTAGTCGGCCTTGAGGTTGCTGTTCTGATAGGTGATGTCGCCTTCGTTGTAAATGTAGACCATCTTGTTGCGCACGTCGTAGACCAGCGAGTCCTTGTTCTTGCCCGTGATCGGGTCGTCGAGGAACGCCCCCGGTTTCTGGGGCTTTTTCTCTTTCACCGTGTCGCGGGCGATGGTGTCCGCCCCGCGGCCTTCGAGCGAGTCGCCTTTCTGCGTGATGAGCGAATCGAGCTGTGCGCCGAAGAGCGAATCGCGCTGCTCCTGCGGCAGGGCTTCGAATGCGGCGCGGCGGCGTGCCTGTTCCCGGGCGGCGCGTGCCTGCTCGCGGCGGTCGCGGCGGCTTTGGGTCGCAGCTTCCAGCACTTCGGCCGCGGCTTCGGAATGGGTCTGGAGGGAATCGGACAGGCGTTGGCGGAGGCTATCTTCGGCTGCCGAGGCAAGCATTCCCCGGGGTACGGACGAGCCGAACACCAACTGGGCGAAGAGTAGGAGTGCCGCCGCCGAAAACAGATATTTTACCCTGATTCTATCCAAAATCCCAATAATTTTTCGTACCTTTGCCGACATGTCGGCAAAAACGCCTGGATCGGAGCCTCGATGCACTCCCGCCGGGTTTTTTAGGCGCGACAAAGATAGGTAAAAAATTACAGAAAGCTCACATTTGGCTCCATTAAATATGCGCACACGACTGTTCCTGTTATTCGCGTTTGCAGCCGTTACCGTTCTAATGAACGGTGCCACGGCCGGGAATATTGCGCACGGGGTCGAAGTTGTGGTCATCGATGCCGGACACGGCGGGAAATTCCCCGGGGCGCACTACGGCAATGTCTACGAGAAAGACCTCACGCTGAAGGTGGCGCTCAAACTCGGGAAGCTCATCGAGGAGGGGATGCCGGGCGTGAAGGTGGTCTATACCCGCAAGACGGACAAGGCGCTGGGCACCGATCTGGCAACCGACCTCCAGGCGCGTGCCGACATCGCCAACAAGGCCGGCGGCGACCTCTTCGTTTCGATCCACGTCAATGCTGCGAAATCCTCGGCGGCACGGGGTGTCGAGACGCTCATCATGGGCGAAAGCCCCAAGGAGCAGCGTTACAACGAGAACGCCCTGTTCGAGAACAACCGCGAAGACCTGATCGACATGTCGGACGAGCGGACGGCGGCCATCGTGCGGGCATATATCCAGAACCTGCAATTCACCTACGGCGAGTACAGCATGGCGCTGGCGCGCTGTATCCAGAATAATTACCTGAAGGCCGGGCGCCATTCGCGGGGCATCAAACCCCAGTTGCTGCGTGTGCTCTATGCCACCGACATGCCGGGCGTGCTGACCGAGATCGGTTTCATGTCCAACGCCCAGGAGATGGCCTATATGAAGTCGGAAAAGGGGCAGGACGAGATCGCCCGCTCGATTTACGAGGGCGTGAAGGACTATTCGGCCTATGTGCTCGAAACGCGCAGGGCCGGGGAGGAGGCTGCGGCCTCCCCGAAGCCCGTTAAAGAGCCCGAAACGCAGGTCGTCATCGGGAAGGAGCCTGTGCGCCCTGCGGGACAGGACAAGGCATCCGATACGTCTGCCGGGAAGTCCGGACGGAAGCCGGGCGGGAAGGCCGCCACCCCGGAAAAGGCGGAGCCGCAGAAGGCTGCGGGCAAATCCGGGGCGCAAAAGCCGGAACCGCAGAAACCGGCCGGGGCCGAAGCTGCCCCTAACCAAGCTGCCCGGCCGTTGCGCTATACCGTGCAGGTGCTGGCCAGCGCGCAGACCGTGCCGACCTCGTCCGCACGTTTCAAATCCTACCGCAACAAGGTGAAACAGTATACCGCCGAGGGGCGGTTCCGCTATAAATATTGCGTCGGCGAGTACGACACCCGTGCCGCAGCCCAGAAACGGCTGGCCGAAGTACGCAAGGTTTTCCCCGATGCCTTCGTCGTGAGCTGCCGGGGCACGCAGATTGTGAAATGAAAATAAACGAGCTATGAAAAGGGAAGTTAAGATCGGCATATTCGCCGTGGCGATGATCGGCGTCGCCTGGGCCGGAATCCGGTTTCTGAAAGGTTTCGACATTTTCAGCCGGAACGTCGAGTATTATGCGGCCTACGACCAGATCAACGGCGTGCAGAACGCGTCGCCGATCATGATGAAGGGCGTGAAGATCGGTTCCGTGACACGGCTTTCGTTCGATCCCGCCCGCAGCGACAAGGTCGTGTTGCAATTCACGATCAAGCGCCAATACCGCATTCCGTCCGATTCCGAGGCCAAAATCTTCAGCAACGGACTGATGGGTGCCAAGGCGATCGAAATCACCTACGGCACGGCTAACACCTACCTCCAGAAGGGCGATACGCTGCGTTCGAGCCGCGACCGCGACCTGATGGACATGGCCGGCTCCGAGCTGGATTTCTTCAAGCAGAAGGTTTCGCAGCTCACCACCGACCTATCGCGCACGCTCGAAAACCTGAACGGCCTGATGGAAACCAATGCGGACAACATCGCCGGGACGCTCGGCAACCTGAACTCCGTGACGGGCGACATGGCCGAGATACTCTCGGCGGAGAAAAACAGCCTGAAGAGCGCACTGGACAACCTTTCGAAATTCTCCGACATGCTCGGCGAGAATGCCGGGCGCGTGGACAGCATCATCGGCGACGTGGATCGTTTCACCTCGCAGCTCACCGAGGAACAGTTTGCCCGCAAGCTTTCGCAGGCCGTGGAGCACCTCGACGGTCTCGTGGCACGCATCGCGCAGGGCGAAGGCACGATCGGCAAGCTCATCAGCGACCCCGAACTGTACGATTCGCTCGAAAAGGCCAGCGACAACCTCGCGGCGCTGCTGGCCGATGTCAAACAATACCCCGGCCGTTACGTCCACCTCTCGCTTTTCGGGCGCAACCCCGAAAAGATGAAGGAGCGTGCCGACAAGAAGGCCGCCAAGGCTGCTGCCAAGGCTGAGCGCGATTCGCTCAGGCGGCTGCAGTAGCCGTTCAATCCGACATAAAGATGATTTATCCTGCAAACTTCGAGCAGAAGATCGGCTTCGACCGGCTTCGGGAACAGGTTGCAGCGCTTTGCACCATGCGTGCCGCCCGCGGGAAGCTCGCCGAAGAGACTTTCTCGACCTCGGCGCGCGAGATCGGGCGGAGGCTGGAACTTGCCGACCAGATGCGCCTGCTGCTCGACATGGAGCACGATTTTCCCGGCGGGGAATATCCCGACGTCGACCATGTCGTTGCCAAACTGCGTGTCGAAGGGACGTTCCTCGACGTGGGGGAGGTGGTGACCCTGCACCGGGCGCTGAGCCTCGTCGGCAGCGTCGTTGCGTTCATCCTCGCCCGCGAAGGGCAATATCCGGCGCTGTATGCCCGCAGCCGCGGCGTCGAGGCATTCCCCGGGATCGTGCAGCGGATCGACGCCATCGTCGATCGTTTCGGCAATATCCGGGACAATGCTTCGCCGGCCCTGCTGGAGATTCGGCGCGCCATCCGCGAACGCGAAGGGCAGGCCGCCAAGCGGTTGCAGGCGGTGCTCGCCGCCGCCAAAGGGGCCGGTATCGTCGATGCCGACGCCCAGATATCGATCCGCGAAGGGAAGGCCGTGATCCCGGTTGCCGCGGCCAATAAACGCAAGCTGCAGGGCTTCATCCACGACGAATCGGCCACGGGGCGTACGTTCTACGTCGAACCGGTCGAGGTCGTGGAGATCAACAACGAGCTGCGCGAACTGGAATATGCCGAGCGGCGCGAGATCGTCCGCATCCTCTCGGAGTTCACCGATTCGGTGCGCCCCGATGCCGGGCTGATCGCCGCGTCGGGCGACTACCTGGCCGAGATCGACATGCTGCGTGCCAAGGGACGCTGGGCATCGCAGAACGGCTGCGTGAAACCGATCATCTCGGACGACGACCGGCTGGTGCTGAAGAATGCCCGCCACCCGCTCCTGCAGCAAACCCTGCGGGCGCAGGGGCGCGAGGTCGTACCGCTCGACATGCAGCTCGACCGCCGCAAGCATATCCTTGTCATTTCGGGGCCCAATGCAGGTGGCAAGTCGGTCTGCCTCAAGACCACCGGCCTCGTGCAGTATATGTTCCAGTGCGGGTTCCCCGTTCCGGCATCGGAGGTTTCGGAACTGCCCGTGTTCCGTTCGATCTTCATCGACATCGGCGACGAGCAGTCGATCGACGACGACCTGTCTACCTATTCGTCGCACCTGCTCAACATGAAGAACATGCTCGCGGGGGCTTCGTCGTCGACGCTGGTGCTGATCGACGAGTTCGGGTCGGGTACCGAGCCGGTCATCGGCGGCGCCATCGCCGAGGCCATCCTCGAACGCCTGCTGACCAAAGGGTGCTACGGCGTCATCACGACCCACTATGCCAATATCAAATACTATGCGTCGAATACCGAGGGCATCGCCAATGGCGCCATGATGTTCGACGTGCAGAATATCCGCCCGCTGTTCCGCCTCGAAACGGGCAAGCCGGGCAGTTCGTTCGCCGTGGAGATCGCCCGCAAGATCGGGCTCCCGGAGGATATTATCCGCGCGGCGGGCGAGAAGGCCGGCAGCGACCATATCAACATCGAGAAGCAGCTGCGTGAGATCGCCCGCGACAAGCATTACTGGGAACAGAAGCGCGACCGCATCCGCTTGACCGACCGCAAGGTCGAGGAGTTGGAGCAGACCTATGCCGGGCAGCTGTCGAAGATCAGGGCCGAGCGGCAGGAGATACTCAAAAAGGCCAAGCTGGAGGCGCAGCAGCTGATCGCCGATGCCAACCGGCAGATCGAGAATACGATCAGGACGATCCGCGAGGCGCAGGCCGAAAAGGAGCTGACGCGCCTTGCGCGCCGCGAACTGGACGATTTCCGCGACGCGGTGACGAAGACCGATACGGCGGACAAGGATGCCGAGGTCGCCCGCGAGATCGAACGTATCGAACGCCGCCGTCAGCGGCGTGAAGAACGCAAGGCGCAGCGGGGCGAGGCGCAGGCGGCGGGGGCTGCCCCTGCCGAAGCTCCGAAACCGCGCGAGGTGGAGGCCGGGTCGAAAGTCCGCATGGCCGGACAGGATATGGTCGGCGTGGTGCAGTCGGTCAAGGGGCGCAAGGCGCAGGTCGCCTTCGGCCAGATACTGACTACGGTCGACCGGAAGATGCTGACCGTGGTTTCGAACAGCGAGTTCCGCGAGGCGACACGCCCGCAGACGGCGCGGACGGTGGTGTCGGCCGGCATTTCGGCCCGCAAGCTCAGCTTCAAAGACCATATCGACGTGCGGGGCATGCGTGCCGCCGAGGCGCTGGACGCCGTGCAGGATTTCATCGACGACGCCCTGATGGTGGGCGTGGGGTCGGTGTCGATTCTCCACGGCAAGGGCACGGGGGCTCTCAAGGAGGAGATACGCCGCTACCTGCGCACGGTGCCTGAGGTCGAAAGCGCCCGCGACGAGCATGCCGACCGGGGCGGGGCGGGAATTACGATCGTGACATTTGACCTTTCGTGAGGACGGCTGCCTCCGGCGCTTCCGCTCGCGGCAGCCGCATACTCCGCGTATGTTCCTGCCCCGCCGGCTTCGTGAAGCCCCGGATGCCATCCGCCCGGCGAAAAACGGATAAGATACAGGATGAACTACAAACTCTCGGAAATAGCCGCCGTTGTCGGCGGGAAATTTACAGGCTGCGATGCCGAAGTGCGGTCGGTTGTCACAGACAGCCGTTCGCTGTCGTGCGAACTGGGCTGCTGCCCGATGTTCGTGGCCATGCGCGGTGCCAATCACGACTCGCACGGCTTCGTCGCCCAGATGTCGGCGCGCGGCGTGCGTGCGTTCCTCGTCGAACGGGATGTCGAGTGCCCCGCCGGTTGCGGCTTCGTGCGTGTGGACAACGCCATCGACGCCCTGCAACGCCTTGCGGCGCACTACCGTGCGCAATTCAGGGGTACGGTCGTCGGCATCACCGGTTCGAACGGCAAGACCGTCATCAAGGAGTGGATCGCCGAAGAACTGCCCGCGGGGATGAAATATTACCGCTCTCCGAAAAGCTACAATTCGCAGCTGGGCGTGCCCCTCTCGGTGCTGATGCTCGAAGGCGACGAGGAGTTAGCCATCTTCGAGGCGGGCATTTCGAAGCCCGGAGAGATGGAGCGGCTGGAGCGCATCATCCGTCCCGACGTGGTTATTTTTACCTCGATCGGCGACGCGCACCAGGAGAATTTCCTCAATCTCGAACAGAAATGCGACGAGAAGATGGTGCTGGCCCGCAATGCTTCGAAAATCGTCTACCACAGCTATTACGAACCACTGGGTGGCATGGTCGCGGCGCGTTTCGCCGCCCGCAAGCCCCTCGATGCCGCGTCGTTCCCCGAGGTGCCGGAGTCGGTCATCGGCAACGCCGCATCGCGCCGCAATGCCCAGATCGTCGAGGCGTTCTGCGCCGCGATGCACTATCCCGCGCCGTCGTTCACTTCGGCGCCTACGTTGCCCATGCGCCTCGAGGTGAAGGAGGGCATCAACGATTCGATCCTGATTAACGACGCCTATAACCTCGACCTCAATTCGCTGGCGCTGGCGCTCGATTACCTGCACGGCGTGGCGCTGAACCGCCGCCGTACGCTCGTCCTGTCGGACATCTCGCAGAGCGGGCTTTCCGACGACGAACTCTACGGCCGTGTCGCGGGGATGGTCGCACGGGCGGGCGTCGACTTTCTGATCGGCATCGGCCCGCGCCTGAAACGCCATGCCGGGCTGTTCGGCTGCGACAAGGAGTTTTACGCCTCGACCGACGAGTGCATCGCGCGCATCGACCGCAGGGCCGTGGCCGGGCGTGCCATTCTGCTGAAAGGCGCCCGCGATTTCCGCTTCGAGAAACTGGCGCACGCCCTCGCGCGCCGCAGCCATACGACGGTGCTGGAGGTCGACCTCGACGCCATGACGCACAATCTCAATTTCTTCCGTTCGAAGCTCAGCTTCGGTACGAAACTCGTGGCGATGGTCAAGGCCGGCTCGTACGGTGCCGGCGATTTCGAAGTCGCGCAGCTGTTGCAGCACCAGGGCGTTGATTACCTGGCCGTGGCGTTCGCCGACGAAGGGGTACTGTTGCGCGAGCGGGGCATTTCGATGCCCGTCGTGGTGCTCAACGCCGATGCCGACAGTTTCGATCAGATGATCGCCAACCGCCTCGAACCCGAGATATACAGCCTCCATTCGCTCGGCGCCTTCGCCGGGGCCGTGGTGCATGCGGGCGAGAGCCGTTACCCGATCCATATCAAGCTCGACACGGGTATGCACAGGCTGGGATTCACGGACGACGAAGTCGGGGCGCTGTGCAGGGCGCTGGCGGAAACCCCGCAGGTCAAGGTCGCCTCGGTCTTCTCGCACCTCAACTGTGCCGACATGCCCGAAGAGGATGCCTATACCCGGGCGCAGATCGCCCTGTTCGACCGCATGAGCGCCCGCGTCGCCGCCTCGCTGCCCTATCCGGTCATCCGCCATACGGCCAATTCGGCCGCCATCGAACGCTTCCCCGAGGCGCAGTTCGACATGTGCCGCCTCGGGCTGGGGCTTTACGGCTTCGGCTACCGGCATAACGGGATGCTGCGTCCCGTCTCGACCCTCCGCACGCGTATCGTGCAGGTCAAGCACCTGTCTGCGGGCGAGGCCGTAGGGTATGGACGGGCCGGGAAACTCACGCGCGAAACTACGACGGCGACGATCCCCATCGGATATGCCGACGGGCTCGACCGCCACCTGGGCTGCGGCCGCTGGTCGGTGCTGGTGGCCGGGAGTCCCGCCCCCATCGTCGGACGCATCTGCATGGACAGCTGCATGGTCGACATTACGGGGATTCCCGGCGTGAAGGAAGGCGACGAAGTCGTGGTCTTCTCGCCCGAGCCGGGCAACGACCTGGAAACGATGGCCCGCGTGCTCGATACAATTCCCTATGAGATCATGACCTCGGTTTCGGGGCGCGTAAAACGGATTTACCTCAAAGAATAAAGTTATGAAATGCTATGATTGCGGCGGTGAAATCGCTTCCGGAACCGGAACGTGTCCCTCCTGCGGTTGCCCCGCCGGGCGCGATGAGGCCGCCGAGTGCCTCGGGGCGCGGCTGCTGACGGCACAGCTCGAATCCGAATCGGCCCTCAACCAGTTGGGCAAGGCCCGCAGCGCCATGTTCGCCGCGGCGTTGCTGGCGCTCGCCAGCGGCGTGGTTGAACTGGTCAACGCCCAGGGAAACGGGGAGAGGCTGGTGGTCGGAATCGTGATGCTCGTGCTGGCGGGCGGCTATGTGGCTATCGGCTGCAATGTCCGCAAATCCCCGCTGATGCTTTCGGTTGCGGGGCTGGTCGTGAGCGCATTTTTCCTGAGCGGTGTTTTCGGGGTGGTGATCGCCGGTGTCATGGCGCTGAGCGTCTGGTTTGCTGTGCTGTATACGAAAGCCGTTGCCCGGGAGCGGGAACTCCGGGCCAAACTCGAAAAACTGAAATAAGATGTACGGAACGCTCTATCTGATCCCGTGTCCGATTTCGGACGAGACGGCACCGTGGGACGTGCTGCCCGCGGCGAACCGTGCCGTGATGGATTCGCTCGACTACTTCATCGTCGAGAACACCCGTTCGGCGCGGCGCTTCCTGTCGAAGGCCGGCATCGCGCGGCCGATCGACACGCTGGAGTTCCGCGAGCTGAACGAACATACCGTCGCCGGGCGTGAGGTCGAAGAGCTGGTGAAACCGCTCGTTGAGGGCCGCTCGGCGGGGGTTGTCTCGGAAGCGGGCGTGCCGGGCGTCGCCGATCCCGGGGCACTGGTCGTCGAGGCGTGCCACCGCCACGGTATCCGCGTGGTGCCGCTCGTCGGGCCGTCGTCCGTCATCCTGGCCGTCATGGCCTCGGGGCTCAACGGGCAGTCGTTCGCCTTCAACGGCTACCTGCCCGTCAAGCCGCCCGAACGGGTGCAGGCGATCCGCCGCTTCGAACGCCGTGCGCAGTCCGAACGCCAGTCGCAGCTCTTCATCGAGGCGCCTTACCGCAATGTGAAGCTGATGGAACAGCTCCTGCAAACCCTTGCCCCCGAGACGCGCCTGACGCTGGCGATGGACATTACCGCCCCCGGCGAATATATCCGTACGCTCGCTGTGCGCGAGTGGCGGTCGGTGCGGCTGCCGGAAATGAACAGGCGCCCGGCGATTTTTATCATCGGGTAGGCATGGCCCGGCGGTTGGTATACAATTTGTTCGAATATAAGACGGAAAATCTGAAAAACACGAGATATGAAAAAGGAAAAAACTTATAATGAGGCTGTTGACGGTGACGAAGGATTCGTTCCCGGTGAAGGTTACCCTTCGTGCGACGGCGAACCCTGTGCCAATGTGTCAGACGACTCGCAGGACGGAACTGACACAATGGCAGACGCTGCCGAAGGCGGCGACAAGGCCGGAGCGGGATCGGATCTGACGGCGGCACTGGCCGAGTGGCAGGATAAATTCATCCGCCTGCAGGCCGAATTCGATAATTACCGCAAGCGTACGCTCAAGGAGAAGATGGACTTGGTGCAGACCGGGGGCCGTGACGTGCTGCTGGCGATGCTCCCCGTGCGCGACGACGTGCAGCGTGCCGTCGATGCCATGCAGAAGAGCGACGACATCGAGGCGCTGCGTGCCGGCGTGACGCTTATTTCACAGAAATTTACCGATACGCTCCGCCAGAAAGGGGTCACCGAGATCGACGTCAAGGGCAGGGAGTTCGACGCCGACCTCTGCGAGGCGGTGGCCAAATTCGCTGCCGGGGAGGAGATGCAGGGCAAGGTCGTCGACATTGTCCAGACGGGTTATATGCTGGGCGACAAGGTGCTGCGTTTCGCAAAAGTTGTTGTAGGAGAATAATGCCATGGCAGAAAAGAGGGATTACTACGAAGTGCTGGGCGTCCAGAAAAACGCTAACGCTGACGAAATAAAGAAGGCTTACCGCAAGGCGGCCATCCAATACCACCCCGATAAAAACCCGGGTGACAAGGAGGCCGAAGAGAAATTCAAGGAGGCGGCCGAGGCATACGACGTACTGTCGAACCCCGACAAACGTGCCCGTTACGATCAGTTCGGCCATGCCGGGATGAGCGGTGCCGCGGGTGGCGGGGCAGGTGGCTTCGGCGGGTTCAGCGGCGGCGGTTTCTCGATGGAGGATATCTTCTCGCAGTTCGGTGATATTTTCGGCGGACATTTCGGCGGCGGGTTCCGCTCGTCGTCGTCATCGGGCGGCGGGCGTCGTGTGAACCGGGGATCGGATATCCGCATCAAGGTCAAGCTGACCCTCGCCGAGATCGCCAACGGCGTCACCAAGAAACTCAAGATAAACAAGACCGTCGCCTGCGATAAGTGCGGCGGTACGGGGGCCAAGGACAGCAACTCCTACTCGACCTGTTCGACCTGCAACGGTACGGGCTATGTGACGCGTGTGGAGAACACCTTCTTCGGCCGCATGCAGACGCAGGGCGTCTGCCCCACGTGCGGCGGTACGGGCAAAGTCATCACCGCACCCTGCGACAAGTGCAAGGGCGAGGGAACCCTCCGCGGTCAGGAGGTCGTGGAGATCCGAATTCCGGCCGGCGTGGGCGAGGGTATGGTGCTCACCGTCACGGGCAAGGGCAATGCCGCCCGTCACGGAGGCGTCAACGGCGACCTGCAGGTCATGATCGAAGAGGAGTCCAATCCCGAGCTGGTGCGTGACGGCAACGACCTGATCCACAACCTCAATATCACCGTTACGACAGCCCTGCTGGGCGGTACGGTCGAGGTGCCGACGGTCGATGGCCGTGCCAAGATCAAGATCGCCCCGGGAACGCATGCCGGCAAGGTGCTGCGCCTGGGCGGCAAGGGGTTGCCCGACGTCAACGGCTATGGCCGCGGCGACGAACTGGTCGTGGTCGACATCACGATCCCCTCGAAGCTCAGTGCCGAGGAGAAGCGGCTGGTCGAACAACTGGCGCAGCAGCCCGGTTTCCAGCATGCCGAATCGGTCAAGAACCAGAATATCTTCGAGCGGATGAAGAGTTTCTTCCGGTAGGGAAGCAGCGGTTTGCATATGCGGCGGGATGTCGGGGGACTTTGCGGGCCACGGCATTCCGCCGTCGTTCGCAGCGCCTCTTCCGCTGCGGTGCACGGAGGCTTGCGGGCGTATTCCCCGCCGCCTTTCCCGGGGCCATTGCGCCTGTTACCAGCCTGTTTGAGGGGTGTTTCCCCTCCCGCACCGCTGCCGGGGTTTTCCCCTGCTGCGGGCATCGGACGTCTGGCACCGCATCCTCGGCAGGACTTTACGGGCGCCGCAGGCGGAAAAAAGGGTTTTGCAGGCAATAAAATTGCCGGAGAATTCGTATCTTTACCAAAAATAATTAGGAGGACACGCCATGTTAGGTTTCACCCCGTTCAAGAGACACGCCAACAAGTTCAACTACATACCGCGCTACTACGATCCCGAAAAGGAGGCGCGCGAGCAGCGCCGTGCCGAACTTCGCGGCGAGAGGGTCGAAGACGGGGATCGTGAGTACCGTCCCGGACAATATATCCGTACGCAGCGTGATGCCCGTGCCGCCCGCCGTTCCAAGGAGGATGACAAGGGGCGTATGCGCATCTGGAAGATGGCCGGTGCCGCAGTTATCGTCCTGCTGTTCATCTACATCCTTTATCCGAAGCTCGCCGATGTGTTCCTGCGTGCCCGTACGGCGCCGGCACAGACCGAATCCGCTTCCACCGAATCCGCTCCGCGCAACGGGCTCGACCAGACGGGTATTTCCGACGTAGAGTGGCAGGAGCAGCCTATCACGGTGGTTCCCAACGATTATCAGGAATAAATGGCAGATAAGATCAGATTATTACCCGAAGTCGTCGCCAACCAGATTGCTGCGGGCGAGGTCGTCAACCGTCCCGCATCGGTGGTCAAGGAGATGATGGAGAACGCCATCGACGCCGGCGCCCGTACCGTGAAGGTCAACTTCCGTGACGGGGGCAAGGATTTGATCCAGATCGTCGACGACGGCTCGGGCATGTCGCCCATCGACGCGCGTATGGCCTTCGACCGNNNNGACGCGCGTATGGCCTTCGACCGCCATGCCACCAGCAAGATAACTTCCGTCGAAGACATCTACGCCCTCAATACGTTCGGGTTCCGCGGCGAGGCGCTCGCTTCGATCGCCGCCGTGGCGCAGGTCGAACTGCGCACGCGGCAGGAGGGCGACGAAGTGGGTACCCAAACCGAAATCAACGGCGGCCAGTTCGCCGGGCAGACTCCCGTGATGTGTCCCGTGGGGGCGCAGTTCTTCGTGCGCAACCTTTTTTACAACGTGCCCGCCCGCCGTCGTTTCCTCGACAAGAGTACGGCTTCGGCCGCACAGATCAAGGCCGAATTCCAGCGTGTTGCGCTGTGCAACCCCCATATCGCCTTCGAACTTTACGCCAACGACGCCCCGGTCTATACGCTCTGTGCCACGTCGCTGGCGGGACGTATCGTCGACGTAGTGGGACGCCATATCAAGCAGAACCTGCTGGAGGTCGATGCCGACACCTCGATCGCCCGCATCGGGGGCTATATCGGCCGTCCGGCTGCCGCCAAGCGGCGCAACGGCGAGCAGTACCTCTTCGTCAACGGACGTTATTTCAAGAGTTCGTACCTCACGAGCGCCATCATGAAGGCCTATGAGAAACTGATCCCCGAGAGCAGTTCGCCTTCCTATTTCCTCTACCTGACGATCGACCCTTCGCGCATCGACGTCAATGTCCACCCGCAGAAGACCGAAGTGAAATTCGCCGACGAGGAGGCCGTCTGGCAGATCATCAACGCCGCCGTGCGCGAGACGCTCGCCAAGACGGGGGCCGTGCCGCTGATGGATTTCGACCGCGACGGCATCGTCGAGATCCCGGCATTGAGCAAAGGGGCCGTCTACAGCGAGCCCCGCGCCATGTCCAACGGCGACTACAATCCGTTCCGCGAGGAGTATATCGACCCTACGGCGCCCGATCCCAATGTCGATTTCACGGGCTTCGACGTCCCGTACGACGATCGCGGACAGACGCTTTCCGATACGGCCGGGACGGGCTTCGCCCCGCGCGCCGGTATGGGCGGCGGCATGTCGGGGCGCGGTGCGTCCGGGGGCAGCCTGCCCGGCGGGCTGCGCAGCGCCGGCAGCGGATTTACTCTTCCGCAAACCCCGCCGGCGGGGGAGGACTTCACCATCCCTTCCTCGGCGGCCGACGGGTTCGAGGATTTCGTTTCGGGGAGCAGTTTCGAGGTGGAGTCCGGCGCCGGGTTCGGGACGAGTGCCCTGGAGTTCATCCCTTCCGGGGCTACGGCCGGGCAGCAGCGGCTGGCGGTCGAGGGGCGTCCGGAATTTACCGATCCCCTGCCGTTGGGCGGCGGGTACCTCGCCGCGCTGCTGGGCGGGAGGTTCGTCGTGGTGGACGTGCGGCGTGCCCGCGAGCGCATTCTTTATGAGGATTACCTGAAGATGCTCGGAAACGGCTCTTCCGTGAGCCAGCAACTGCTCTTTCCCGAGCGGCTGGTGTTGTCGGGCGACGAATATGCGCTGCTCGAGGAGAACGCCGTGGAATTCGCGTCGCTGGGATTCGACATCGACTTTGCGGGGGAGGGGACGATCGAGGTCAAGGGCACTCCGGCCGATATGCCGGCCGATGCCGTCGACCAGATGGTCTACGACCTGCTGCAAGCCTTTTCGACGCCCGTGTCGCTCGCGGATCAGCGCCGCGAGAAGATCGCCGCCGTCATGGCGCGCGGCGGGGCGAAAGGCATTCCCCGCAATATGTCGCGCGACGAAGCCGCCGTACTGCTCGCCCAGCTCGCCGCTACGGGCAATTTCAGTTTCTCGCCCTCGGGCAAAGCCATAACTGCAGAAATAACCCCCGAAGATATCCGTACCAAACTGGGATAATCCGGTGGAAAAACGTACTTTTGTAAAAATTTTACGCAATGAACAGCTATTTTCAGACACCCCCGGTGGTGAAAAACCTGATAATCATCAATGCCCTGGTCTACATGGCTACGGCCCTGATCCAACCGGCACATAACGCCATCATGGAGTATTGCGCCCTGTGGCTGGGAGCGCCGTTGTTCCACACCTACCAGTTCGTCACCTATATGTTCGTGCATGCCAATTTCGAGCATATCTTCTTCAATATGTTCGCCTTGTGGATGTTCGGGCGTACGTTGGAATACGAATTGGGGTCGAAGCGTTTCCTGACCTATTACATGGTTTGCGGCATCGGTGCGGCGCTGATCCAGTATTTCACGGCGCTGGCGTTCGGCGAGCTGCCCATGTCGCTGGTTGGTGCTTCGGGCGCGGTGATGGGGCTGCTGCTCGCTTTTGGCGTCATGCATCCCAATGCGGTCATCATGCTGCTGATCCCGCCGATCCCGATGAAGGCTAAATGGTTCGTCATCATCTACGGCGTCATCGAACTTTTCCTCGGCTGGCGCGGCGTAGGCAATGTGGCGCATTTCGCCCACGTGGGCGGTATGCTCTGGGGTTTCCTGCTGCTCCACTGGTGGAAGCAGCGCGGCATAATCCGCTTCTGAGCCGATGTCCGGCGAATTCTATAAGAACGATTACGGCGGCCGGCGCGGGGAGAAACCGCACCGCAGCCTGCTCATGTGGCTGCTCGACCTGGTGATGACGCTCCTGACCGTCGTTGTCGGGGCCACGATGGCCGTCACCTATTTCGTCCCTTATGTGAACCCCGCCGGGGTCTGGTTCTTTCCCCTGCTGGGGCTTGCCGCCCCGGCGATCTACGTCGCTACGGTCATCCTGGCGCTCTACTGGGTCATCCGCTGGCGGTTGCTCCGCGCCGGAACGATGCTGGCGCTGGTCGTCATCGGCCTCTTCAAGGTTTCGCTCTTCTATAAGCCCGAATTCCGCCGCAGCTACGGCGAGGAGAGCTACGACCGCCGGGCTTTCAAGGTCATGACCTATAACGTGCGCAGTTTCTTCGGCGAAAGCGGAGCCAGCAATGTCGATGACATCGTGCGCCTGATCGGCGAATACGATCCCGATATCGTCTGCATGCAGGAGTTCAATGCCCGCCTGGCCGAGAAATCCGACGATTTCGCCCTGTTGGACGAGAAATACGAAAGCGCGGCCTTCGGCCGCACGCAGGCTCCCGATTCGCTGTACGGGGCATCGCTTTTCATCCTGAGCAAATACCGTATCCTGCGCTCGGGCATCGTCCTGACCCCCAATACGTCGGTCTGGGCCGACCTGCTGATCGGTGACGATACGGTGCGCGTGTTCAACAACCACCTGCGTTCGACGGCGATCAAGGCGGCCGACAACGAATATATCACCAACCGCGATTTCATCTCCGACACGGCACGCGAAGTCAAGATCCGCAGCATCGTGAGCCGCCTGCGCGAGAACAGCATCCTGCGTGCCGCACAGGTCGACAGCATTGCCGATGTCATCGCCGACGCGCGTGCGCGGTGCATCGTCTGCGGCGATTTCAACGATACGCCGATGTCCTATGTCTACCGCACGATGGCCGGGGGGCTGAACGACGCTTTCAGCAAGAGCGG
>NZ_FR893467.1:121456-122139 GCF_000435435.1 Alistipes sp. CAG:29
GAGCGGTTCGGGCTATTCGCATACTTTCCGCGGCTTCTTCAATACGCTGCGCATCGACTATGTCCTCTGCTCCGACAGTTTCGACCCGGTTTCCTACGAGGTGCCGCAGGTCGAATATTCGGATCACCTGCCCGTCGTGGTGCGTCTCCAAAAGAATCTACTGAATAACTAATCCGATAAACTATGATTTTCGACTCTTTGAAGAACAGCGCGCTCTATTATCCGGTGAGCCCGCGTCTGGAAAAAGCCTTCGGCTTCATCGCTTCGACCGACTGGGAAACGATGGAGCCGGGGATCCATGAACTCGACGGCAAGGACATCTATGTCAACGTAATGGAACCTGAGCTGAAAAAACCGGCGGATGCCAAACTCGAAATACACGACGCCTATATCGACATCCAGGTGCTGATCCGCGGTGAGCAGGAGACCTTCGGGTGGAGCGAGCGTGCCGACCTGCGCAAGCCGCTGGGCGAATTCGATGCCGGGAAGGATATCCGTTTCTTCGACGATGAGCCGCAGACCTTCTATACGCTGCGCCCGGGGCAGTTCACGATCTTCTTCCCCGAGGACGGCCATGCGCCGATGATCGGCGAGGGCGATGTGCGCAAGATCATTGTGAAGGTTCGCAAGTAACGGCGGGCCGGATTACGGATGCGCGAGAGGCGGTTCCCTGCGGAACCGCC
>NZ_FR893467.1:122155-140425 GCF_000435435.1 Alistipes sp. CAG:29
GGACCCGCCTCTCGTTTTGCCGTTATGCTGCGTCGGGTTTTCGGGATGGGAGCCGCATCGCGGGGTAGGTGTAGCAGGCGGTGCAGGCGACAAGGACAATCCCCGAAGCAGAAGCTCCGGGGATTGTGTCGTTATGCCTGTGCCGTAAGAGTATTATTTTCCGATGCCGTAGTAGCGCAGCCCGGCGTTGAGCACCTCTTCCTTGTCGAAGATGTTGCGGCCGTCGACCAGGATGTTGTCGCGCATGAGCGTGAGCAATTGCGGCCAGTCGGGCATCCGGAACTGTTTCCACTCCGTGACGAGCGCGATGGCATCGGCACCCTCCGCGGCTTCGTACATCGAACCTGCGTAATGCACCCCTTCGTCGCCGATCCTGCGGCGGGCTTCCTCCATCGCCACGGGGTCGTAGACCCGAACCGTGGCGCCCGCCTTACGCAACAGGTCGATCACCACCAGTGCCGGCGCTTCGCGCATGTCGTCCGTTTCGGGCTTGAATGCAAGGCCCCATATCGCGATGGTTTTCCCGCGCAGGTCGCCCAGCGCCCGTTGCAGTTTGCCGAACAGGATGGATTTCTGCCCTTCGTTGACCCGTTCCACCGCCTCGATGACCTGCATCGTATAACCGTGTTCCTGGGCCGTACGGGCCAGGGCTTTCACGTCCTTGGGGAAGCACGAGCCGCCGTAGCCGCAGCCGGGGTAGAGGAACTTGCTGCCGATGCGGGCATCGGATCCGATGCCCTTGCGCACCATTTCGACGTTCGCCCCTACCAGGTCGCAGAGGTTGGCGATCTCGTTCATGAACGAGATGCGGGTCGCCAGCATGGCGTTGGCCGCGTATTTGGTCATTTCCGCCGAGGGGATGTCCATGAACAGTACCCGGAAATTGTTGATCAGGAACGGACGGTACAGGCGGGTCATCAGCTTGCGCGCCCGTTCGCTCTCGACGCCTACGACCACGCGGTCGGGCGACATGAAATCTTTGATGGCCGCGCCTTCCTTCAGGAATTCGGGGTTCGAGGCCACGTCGAACGGCACCTTGCAGCCGCGTTTGTCTATCTCTTCCCGGATCACGGCCTTGACCTTCTGCGCCGTACCGACGGGTACGGTGCTTTTGGTGACGAGCACCGTATACTTCTTGATGTTGCGACCGAACGTACGGGCGACTTCGAGCACGTATTTCAGGTCTGCCGAACCGTCTTCGTCGGGCGGTGTGCCGACGGCCGAGAAGACTACTTCCACCTTGTCCAGACAGTCCGTCAGTTCGGTCGTGAAGTGCAGGCGCCCCTCCTCGACATTGCGTTTGACGAGTTCTTCGAGCCCCGGCTCGTAAATCGGGATGAGGCCGTTGTTCAGGGCGTCGATCTTTTTCCTGTCGACATCGACGCACGTAATATCGAGTCCCATTTCTGCGAAACAGGCACCCGATACCAGACCGACATAACCCGTACCCACGACTGCGATTTTCATCATATTATGTCCAAGTTTTTGGTTGGTTTAGCGGTGCATGCACCCGGCGATCCGCGCTGCGAGCGCGTGGCATGCCTCGTGCCATGCCGGTGAGAAACCCTGCTTCATTTCCACGGGTTCGCAGATCGCCTCCCACTTCATCTTCTGTGCGAATTCGCCCAGGCAGCGCACGGCGGCGCTCGCCCAGCAGAAGGAGCCGAACCAACCGAAGTTGCGCTGCGGGACGCAGCGTGCCGCGATCAGGTCGAGCAGGCGTGCCACGGGCGGGTAGAGCCCTCCGTTATAGGTCGGGCCGCCCACGATGAGCGTGTCGTAACGGAACACGTCGCGCAGGACGATGGATTCATCGGCGTAGGACATGTTGTGGACGACGATCGGGCCCACGCCTTCGGCGGCCAGTTCGCGCGCTATGCGCTCGGCCATCTGCTCCGTATTGCCGTACATCGAGCCATAGGCGATCACCACGCCAGGTTCGCCTGCGTAGCGGCTCAGACGGTCGTAGACGTCCATCACCTGCGGGATCTCGCGCTGCCATACGGGGCCGTGGGTCGAGCAAATGGTCGTGGGGTTCAGGCCCCGTACCTTCGCGAGCGCCTTTTGCACAGGCACGCCGTATTTGCCGACGATGCAGGCGTAGTAGCGGCGCATTTCGTCCCAGTAGCGCGACGGGTCTACCTGCGAGTCGGTGATGCCGCCGTCGATGGCGCCGAACGTGCCGAAGGCATCGCCCGAGAAGAGCGTGCCGGCCTCGGCACACCATGTCACCATCGTTTCGGGCCAGTGTACCATCGGCGCCATGTAGAACGAGAGCGTTTTCGAGCCGAGCGATATGCTGTCGCCCTCCTTGACTTCGAGCGTCCCGGTGTCGATGCCGTAGAATCCCTGGAGCATCTGCAGCGTCTTGGCGTTGCCCACGATTCGGATGTCGGGGTAGAGCATGCGCAGTGCGCGCACGGACGACGAGTGGTCGGGTTCCATGTGGTTGATGACCAGGTAGTCGATCTTGCGGTCGCCGATGGCCTCGCGGATGTTCTCTGTCAGACGGCTGCCGAAGCCCTCTTCGACGGTATCTATCAGTGCGACCTTTTCGTCGGCAACCAGATAGGCATTGTATGAAACCCCCTGCGGGAGCGACCAGAGACCTTCGAAACGGGTGGTTGTGCGATCGTTGACCCCGACGTAATGGATGCCGGGCAAAATTTCGGTGATATTCATGGTGCGTGGCGTATTTGTTTCAAAGATAGTGAAAAATGTGCCAAAGTGGAGCGGCGCGTGCCTTCCTGCTTGCCGGATTTTTCCCTATCGTCGGATATTAAAAATTTGCGTAAAGATAACCGTTTTTTCGGATATGCGTGAAATCTGTTTCCGAAAAAAAAGCGATTCCCGCATGATGCGGTGGCTGGGCAGCTGGTTTTCCGGCCTGCGGGGTGCCTGTGGCGTTGACCGGGGGCTTGCCGTTTGCGCATGGCGAACCCGCACTGCGGCATCGGGGACAGGCGTAAAAAAAAGCCTTCGGCAAGTGCCGAAGGCTTTGGAAATATTACAAGCCGGGGCTTAGAGCAACCGGAAGAAATCCGAGCGTACGCCCTGCATGCTTACCGCGTCGTTCTTTACCGACTCCGGAATCGTCGCACGAGTGTATACGCACACGTCGCCGGTGTCGGCCGTGCTGGTCAGCGTGATGGTGTTGGACGATTCGTCTGCCGTGACCGTGTACGAGCTTCCCCAGGGGGTGTTGTCGCTGTAATTTCCCGAAAGTACATCGCCTTTGAGCAAGTAGCTGCCCGTGTATTTCTGGTACTTTACGGATTCGATCTTCTGGTAGATGGTGAACGACCCGCCGTCGAATGCGATGTAGGCGTCGAACACCTGCGGAGCCTGGCCTGTCCATGAGGTCAGGCGCCATTCTCCGACGAGTTGCTTGGCCAACGGCGTGTTGTTGTCTTTGTTGTCGTCGTCGCACCCTGCGAACAGGCTCATGCCGAGTATGGCAAAGAGAATATAGATAGTCTTTCTCATGATCTTTTTGCTGTTATCGTAATTCGTATTATAACCAACCTCCGTTCCCGGCCTGTACGCCGCGGGCGATGACGGCGAATTCCTTGGTGATCGTCATGCCGCCCATCACGCTGCCCGTGCCGACCTTGTCGCCGCCGCCGATTGCCGTAACCGTGATCTTCGCCACGCCGGACTTGGTGCATTTGATCTTCAGTTTGCCGTACGCCATCGTGGGTGCAGCCTCGATCCCCAGTTTGGCCATGTCGGCTGCGGACATCGAAACATCGGTGTAGGTGAGGTTCGTTGCGCTGCCGCCGAAGAACTGCGTCAGGGGAATGAGCTCTTCAGCCCCTACACCGACCTTGAGGCACGGCGTGCCTTCGATCTGCATCAGCAGTTGATAAGCGTCTACTGCGCCCGTACCCAACTGCTTACGGTATTTTTCGAGGTACATCGTGCCGTTCGATTCTTTGGTGCCGTCGAGATACCGTTCCATGTCGTTCACCGAGGTGAGGAGCATGCTGATAAACTCGTTGCGGGTGTAGTGCTTGCCTTTTGCCACGGCATAGGAGAGGCCGAGTGCGGCGACGCCCGATACGTGCGGGCAGGCCATCGAGGTTCCCTGCATATAGCCGTAATCCGAACCCTCGTTCATTTCCGAAGGCATCGTCGAAAGTACCGTAGCGGTCGAATTGCTTGCAATGTAAGCGTCGCCGCCCGGCGCCGAGATGTTACAGCCGGGGCCGTAGTTGGTGTAGCTTGCAGGCAGGAAGTCGGGCGAGAACGAGGTTACCGAAATATAATCGCGGAACGCCCCGGGGTACCCGGCACGGTCGAGTGCGTCGTTGCCGGCCGAGAAGATGACCAGACCGCCGTCTATCGCGTCGCAGTTCGACGTGGCGATGAAATAGGCGAGTGCGTCATGCTCCGCTTTGGCTTTTTTGGCGTACTGGTCGTCGGAGGTGTAGCCACCGCCCTTGATACCCATCGAGCACTGGATGATCGAAGCACCGTTGTCGGCCGCGTATTTGAATGCCCTTGCCATGACGGCCGTCGTGCCCGAACCTGCTGCCGTACCGGACAGGGCCTGGCACGACATGAGCCGTACACCGTCGTTGTTGCCCGAGCCGCCCGCTACTCCGCAGACACCGATGCCGTTGTTGTTGACCGCTGCTACCGTGCCTGCGGTATGCGTCCCGTGACCGGAGTCGCCGTCGCCCTTTGCGTCGACCACATCCCAGGAGATGGGGCCGTTCGTAACGAAATTGTACCCGTAATAATCATCCACGTAACCGTTGCCGTCGTCATCGACGCCCGTGGTTCCGGTCATCTCCCTGGTGTTGACCCACATGTTCGCAGCTAGGTCGGGGTGCGTATATTTCACGCCTTCGTCGACTACGGCTACGATGATCTTGGGATCTCCGGCCGTGAGTTTCCATGCCTCTTCCACGTTGATGTCCGCACCTTCGCGCGCGGTCTGTGCCACGGCCTTGTCGCCTTTGTTGATATAGTGCCACTGGCGCTTCAATTCCGGGTCGTTGAACGGCCATACGATCGAACGTGTGTCTGCCGACATGGCGGGCGCATCCGAACGGAGCGGGGTGGCCTTGCCGTCCCACATTTTTTCGAGCTTCGTGTTGAACTGGATGTTCGCCACTTCGGCTACGGCCGACAGTTTCTGTGCGGCGAGATCCAGGTCGACTTCGGTGTCGAACTGCAATTCGTACCACTTGTGCAGGCCGGCTGCGCGCGTGCGCTCCTCGTTGCGTGTGTCTACCGGGAACAGGCGGTTCAGGGAGCTGACGTTCAGCTCCGAAAGTATTTCATCCACGGAGACGATACCCGCGCGGGTAGCGACCGACCGTGTCTTGGCGGCGGCTTCGGCGGCCTGTTCGAGGCTGCCGATGGCTGCGTCGTCGAAATAAACGAGCAGGCTGCCCGCTTCGGCGTCGATCGAGGTGTTGACGATCTTATGCGATGTGGCGGGTATCTGCGAACCGCCGTCGGTTGCGTCGGTCATAGGGTCTGACGTACAACTCGCAAGCAGAAGCGCCGTAATGAGTAGTAATTTTTTATCAATCATAATCCGAGTTATTTTTTGAGGGTCTCCCCTCCCCGGTGGAAGGGGAGACCGCTCTTGATCACTAATTGGGTGAACGACTGAAATTATTTAGCCATTTTTTTCAGGGGCATTTTCTCCATGCCTCCGCTTTGCAGAGTGTTTGCCCGGGGTGCAAAACCTTCGGAGAACGAACTCATCGCGGGAGTTGCGATCCGAACGGACACCTCACCTTCGAGCGGGTTCGCGCCGCGGTTGACGGGCTTGCCGAACAGTTCGTCGATCAGGGCGTGAGCACGTTCGCGGCCGCGCAGTTCGACATAGTTCGAGGGGTTGATGGAGATTTCCTTCGAGAGGGTCAGCATCTTATCCGAAGCAACCTTGCGCGGTGCGGCTGCTCCCGTGTTGCTACCGGTCGCCGGTACCATCAGCGGGGACGTATAGCTTTCCCAGTTGCCGATCGAGTTCGTATAGTTGGCATCCGTGTATGCCTTGACTAATATGGTGTCGAAATTATACTGATCCGACCAGTCGGGGCCACAAATCAGGGCGAGATACCCGTCTTCCGTGACACCTCCGATCATCATGCCGTCGATTGCGTCGGAACCCATGCCCGTTTCTTTGTCCAGAATGTAATACTTGAGATAGAGCGTCGCTCCCAGGTACGGAATGGTGCCCATGGGCTGCCCTTTCAGAACATAGATGATCCCGTTGTACCACTCCCAGACAACCGTGTCTTCGTTATTGGCTCCGAGCGAGAGGCCCGCAACATTGATTGCATCCAGATTGTTGGTGTCGTCGGTCTCATTCTCCGAGAAGACGACCTGGCCGATCTTGCTGCGATCCGTTTTACCGGAGCCGTCGTTGCTGATTCCCCACAGGTTCCATGTCTTGAACAGTTGGGCTTTATCGCTGAACACATAGAGGTCGTCGATCGTGTATTTGCGCTGCAGCGGATCTGCCTTGCCGGCAGTAGTCTGTTCTACGGCGAACAGTTTGCCGTTGTAACCGTTGTCGGCGTATACCAGCAGGGTGTAACTTGTACCTGCCGACAGACCCGTATAGAACGGAGCGTAACCTGTGCCGTTAATCTTTTCGAGTTGAGCTGTGGTAAGTGCCTTGCCGGATGCCTTGACACCCGCGATCAGCTGCGATTCGTTCATGTCCTGGGTCGAAGCCGTCGTGAACAGGCCGATGTACCCCGATGCGATCTCCTCGCCGAACAGGATCCCCTTGATCGAGTTTTCCGGGGTGTAGCCTTGGGACTCATACTCCCACGTAAGCTCTGTGCGGACGCTCATTATGACGGGTTTCTCCTCGCCGGCCTTGACGTAACCGAACGATACGTACCCGTATTTCTGGAGGTTGCCTTTTTCGTCATAAGAATTGCCGACGATGGTGTAGATGCCGGTCTTCTCCATGACGGCGGTGATCGTACCCGAAGCCGTGATCTCCTCGCTCGGGATCGTCCCTGCGTCGATGTCTCCCGATTTGGCCGCAGCGAGCGACTCGCTGAGCGCACCCTCGAAGAAGGCATATTTCACCTTGTCGACGTCGTTGCCGAGCGTAGCCGTGATGGCGACCTTGCCGTCTGCGGGCGCCGACTTCTCGAAGGCTACCGAGTAATCGTAGCTTACCGCGCCCGGGAACAACAGGCGGGTCATTTCGGTATTGGCCTTGAAGTAGCTGGTTGCTTCCCATAGCGAAGGTGTCGTCAGAAGGATCGCCTTCGGCGGGAAGGTGAGGACGCCGTTTTCCAGCGTGCCGTACATCGTGGCCGAAGCCATGCCGGGATAATTCTCCTGGCAGAACGAAACGATCACGAATGCGCCGTTGTCTTCGTAACCTACGTCGTTGATCTCAAAACCTGTCGGCTGTACCGGGAACCATACTTTTTCGGGATCCCGCGCGTCGATGATGGTATAGGTCGGAACGGAGGGAACGTTGGAATACCTTCCACCGACGATTTTGGCCATGTAGGCTTCGTCATAAATATCCTTGATACGGTAGTAACCCTTCATGTCGGCACGTTCGTAAATCTCGACTTCCTTTTCTGCATTGGGGACACCGTTTTCCTTTATGTTGGAGCCCATTATCGCCGTGAAGAAGTCGTCGCGCCACGTGCCTTTGGTTTCACCGTTGGGGCCCTTCACGAGATCCCACTGGACGCGGGTGACGCTGAAATCGAGCCCGTTGGAATATTCTCCGTAAAGCAGTGCGTATTTCTTGTCCTTCACCACGATGGAGCAATCGTAGGTCTTACCGACCTCAGCTCCGGGGAAGTCCACCGAGAACGTGGTTGCTTCCTGTCCGGCCTCGAATTTGATTTCCGAGACCGTGAAAAGGCCGTCCTGGGTGCTGCTGACTTCCACAGGCACGGTGATCGCATCGTTGTAGTTCTTGCGCATGGCCGTGAAGGTCAGGGTCGTAGGCTCCGCCGGATCGAGCTCTTGGTCGCCGGCATTTTCCTGCGAGGGAAAATAAACGCCGTAGCAGTCCGTGTCTTCGCCTTCGCCGGGAGTATACTTAATGTCGTCCGAGCAACTTGCGAGCACGAATGTCGCTGTGAGCGCGTACAATATATATTTGATTGTTTTCATACTATTCGGTCTTTGGTATTAAAGCAAATTTTGCATATTGCCGTTACTTATCCGTCCAAGGCGTTATCTTGCCCGAGGGGTCGGGGTTGTTGACTACGGCGGGGTTGTTCTGGATTTCACCACGGGTAATGACAAAATTCCAGTGGGGAGCGCGGCCGTCGGTGTTCAAACGATAATCGGAAGGAGAATTGGTACCCTTGTAGCCGCGGGTCATGGACATATCCAGACGTTTCAGGTCGAACATGATGATACCCTCGCCCCAGAACTCGATGCGTTTTTGGAGGATCAGCTCCTCGATGAAACTCTTGAGTGTCGGCGTGCGTTCGCTACAATCGTACGAGCCGTCGGTGAAACGGTACTTCATGAATTCGTTAAGCAGTTCACGGGCGGCGACGATATTGCTTTGCGCCGTAGCTTCCGCTTCGATAAGGTACATCTCCTCGACGCGCATGCAGGGAATATCCGTAGCCCCGCCGACTTTGAAGTCGGTATAGTTGCCCTGGGCGGGACGGAACTTGATATTGACATAGTCTTTCAGCGTTGCGAAGTATGCACTGCCGTTGGGGCGGCAACTCTTGTACGCGTAGAAATTGCGGTCGGGATCGAGCCACGAATGCTTGCGGAAATCCTTGTTGTCGATCTTGTTGTAGAGGGCCTTGTCAATGGCACGGCCTACCTGGTGTCCGTATCCCCACGACTCCTCGTTACCGATGTGGGCCTGGAAGTTCAGCAGGTTGGAAACGTTGTCGCTGGTGATCGGCAGGCCCCAGATCCACGATTTGTTTGCCGTCGCACTATTGAAACCGGTCGTCGGATCCTCCCACTGTGCCTGGGTCAGGGGTGTGCAACCGCTCGTGGTGATGGCTTTGCGGGCATACTCTGCGGCCTTCTTGTAAGCATCGGGATTGTTGTCGGCAGTACCGCGTTCCAGATAAGCACGTGCCTGGAGCCCATAGACCATAGCCAAACTGGGCGTGTAGGGATCTGTCGCCGAGTAATCGGAAAGGTATGTCGCCGCCTTTTCGAGGTCGGGGAAGATCACTTTCTCGTAGACGTCGGCTGCCGACGCACGGGGATTGGCCTTAGCTTCGGCCTCGGTCGTGGTCTCGGTTACGATAGGTACGGCAAGGCCGAGCACTCCGTCTGCGGACGTGTATTTATTCTCCTTGAACTCATAGAGACGTACCAGGTCGAGGTAGAACGAAGCCCGGTAAGCGTAAGCGAAGCCGAGGATATGCTTGGTCGTGGTCGTGAGAGCTTCCGGGTCGATGGTGCTGATGATGTCGTTGGTCGACTTGATCCAAGTGAAATAGTTGTTCCAGGTCAGGAGATTGGCCGCGTAGTTCTCTGCGAGAGCATCGTTGGCGCCCCACTGGCTGAACCAGTCGTAGCCCGTATCGCCCGTTATGGCCATGTCGCCTGCTGCTGAATCGGTAGCGAGGTGGATGGCCGGGAGGGAGAAATTCCAGTGCATATTGCCGTAGTCGGTAAGCGACTTAACCTGGATAAGCGCCGTGGGGATACCTTTCACCATCGCTTCGAGGGCCGAGGGGGAACCTGCGATCTGGTCGGATGTGGCCCTGTCGGTCGGGAATGTTTCCTTGATGCACCCGCTAAGCAGTGCAGCCGAAGCAAGGGCTGCTATAGATATTTTCAGTATATTTTTCATATCCGAATAATTAGCTGGTTATGGATTAGAATTGGATATTGATACCGCCCGAGATGGTGCGTATCGGAGAATAGGTTGCGTAATTCGAGGTTCCCAGAACGCCCTGGTTGTCCGTATTGTCTGCGTAGCGCGGATCCAGTCCCTTACGCTTGGACCAATAGAATACGTTTTCGCAGGCGAGGTAGATACGCATCTTGCCGACTCCGAATTTCTGGGTGAACTTCGACGGCAGTGTATAGCCGAAGTTGATGTTCTGCAGGGTCAGGTAGCTTGCGTCGATCAGGAAACGGTCGGAGGTATCCGTCGTGTTCGAATCGCCGTACTGCATACGCGGAATGTTCGAGTTCGGATTCTCCGGTGTCCATGCGTTGAGTATGTCCTTGTGCCAGTTCACGCCGATGCTGCCGGTCGGGGTCGGCGTGCTCATCGCTGCGGCATACCCCGAGTCGTAGATCTTGCCGCCGATCTGGTAGTTGAAGTTGATGCCGAAATCGAACCCGAAGAACGAAACGCTCGTGCCGAAGCCGCCGTAAAGGTCGGGGATCGCATTGCCGCAGAGGTAATCGCTAGCTTCCGAATGGGCTGTGGTGGTCGTTCGTTCACCCGTCGGCTTCCCGTCCTTGTCCTTTACATCCTTATACCACATGGAGCGTCCGTCCTCCGAGACGCCGGCGTATTTCTTCATATGGAAGGTATACAGCGGCAGCCCTTCGCCGTAGAAGAAGCTACTGCCGCCGTAGCCGTAATAACCCTCCACCTCTATGGTGCGGCGTTCGGGAGGCAATGAAATGATCTTGTTCTTGAGGTGCGTCAGGTTGACGTTGATGTCCCACTGCACGTTTTTGCTGCGGATCGGGGTGAAGTTCAGGTCGACCTCGATACCTTTGTTGGACATGTCGCCGACGTTGGCATAGTAGGAAGAGTAACCCAGCGACGGTGCCGTGGGGAATGCCATCAGCATGTCGGTCGTCTTGCGGTTGAAGTACTCGATGCTACCCGATATGCGGTTCTGGAGTACGCCGAATTCGATACCGGCGTTGAAGTTGGTATTGGTCTCCCAGGTGATGTTGGGATTACCTTTCTCCAGGAATGCTACGGACATCTCTCCATTCGACGAGGCGAGCCGGTAGGTATCCACATAACGGTAGTCACCGATTTTGTCATTACCCTGCGAACCGATCGATGCCTTGACCTTCAGCATGTCGAGCCAGCCGTGCGTCCCGGACATGAAATTCTCCTTGGTTACGATCCATGCGGTACCTACCGACCAGAAGTTGCCCCAGCGGTGCGAGGGATGGAAGCGCGACGAGGCATCGCGGCGGTACGAAGCCGAGAAGAAATATTTACCGTCGTAATCGTACTGCGCGCGGCCGAAATAGCCTTCATTATTATAGGTGATGACATACGAGGTTGCGCTCTGCTTGTCGATTATCGCACCGGCCAGTTCGTCGTTGTCGGGCGAGAACATGTTGCCCGTGCTGCCGTAAAGCAGGTACTGCCTGCGCTGGTAGTATTCATGGCCGAGCATTACATTGACATTGTGCTTGCCGATGACTTTGGTGTAGTTGAGGATCTGCTGAAGGTTGTGCGAGAAATCACGCGTATGGTATTTGCCTATGATACCGTTCTCGTCGGCGAACTGTCCGAAATAGGGGTTCTGTACGGTCGTCCGGCGGGTCTCGTCGAGCGAAACACCTACATTGAAAGTGAATTTGAAATCCTTCAGGAACAATATGTCGAAGAATCCCGTGCCGTTGAAGGCATTGCCTTCCGAACGGTCGGTGTTCAGGCGGGAATCCGCCAGACCGTTCGCGTTCGGCAGCAGGGGACGGGTCAAACCGGCGTTCATTCCGTTTCCGTAGTCGTACATCGTGATGCCGGCGTCGTTCTTCATGATATTTCCCTGCCCGTCACGGACGTAGAGGGGATAGATGGGGGGTATGGACGAGGTGAAGGCGAAGAGGTTGGCCGAAGAGTTTCCCTGCCCGTCCGCGCTCAGCGAATTGTAGGTGAAGTTGGCGTAACCAGCGTTGGCACCGACCTTCAGCCATTTTTTGGCCTGGTAATCGGCTTTCAGACGGGCGGTGTAGCGTTCCATATTCGAGTTTTCGGTGATACCTTCGTTATTCAGGTAGCCGAACGAGGCGTAGAACGTACTGCGATCCGTGGCGCCCGATACGCTCACGTTGTACTCCTGACGCATCGAAGAGCGGAAAGCAATATCTTCCCAGTCGTCGGGGGTAAGCAGGTACTCCTGTCCGTTATAAACGACCCGGTTGCCCAGCGTAGCATTGGGATTGAGTTTCCCGTTTGTGCCGATAACCGACTGGCCGTCGGGCACGCTGTAAACCATGTAGCCCAGACCGCCGTCGTTCTTCGAGGCGGCCAGGTTCTTGTTGGCCATGGCGTGTGCCGTGCTCTCGCTCATGCCCTGTGACCGGTAGTAGCTGTTCAGGGCCGTGTAGTATGTTTCATAATACTGGGCCGGGTTTTTGATGTAGTCGTATGACTGCATCGCGCGCGAGTTCACACCCCACTTGGCATCTACCGTGACGGTGGCTTCCTGTCCACGGGCCTTTTTGGTCGTGACCATGATGACACCGTTGGCACCACGCGCACCGTAAAGGGCGTTGGATGCTGCGTCCTTCAGAACGGTCATCGACTCGATGTCGTTGGGGTTCAGGTTGTTCAGGTCTCCTTCGTAGGGAGTTCCGTCCACGATCCACAGGGGGTCTTTCTCGGCGTTGATCGAACTGAATCCACGGATGCGGACGATCGGGTTGGCACCCGGTTTACCCGATTCGTTGGATATCTGGACACCGGCAACCTTACCGGCCAGCGACTGGGCGACGTTCGACTGCTGCGACTTTGCGATGTCATCCGCCTTGATGACGGTCGCGGAACCGGTAAACGCCTCCTTTTTGGAGGTACCGAACGCCACGACGATCACGTCGTCGATCGCCTGTGTATCTTCGTGCATAGTCACGTCGATGCGCGATTTGCCAGCGATAGGGAGCTGCTGCCCCACATATCCGATGAACGTCACCGAAAGGGTGCCGTCAGCCGGAGCCGAAAGTGAGTACTGGCCTGCCGCGTTGGTCGTAGTACCGATCGAAGTACCGTCTACCATGACAGTAGCGCCCGCAACGGGATTCCCGTTTGCGTCAGAAACTGTACCGGAGACCTGCTTGTTTTGGGCGAATGCGTATAGCCCGAGTACCAAAACAGCAATTAACGATAGTACAATTTTTCTTACCATAAGCGTTAATTTTAATTGGTTTTTTAAAATAAAAACCCAACAGCCTGTGAGCAGGATTTTACGATTCTGGTAAGATACTGAATATCATATATATAGTTGAGTGAACGCGAGATTGCGATCCGGTTTTGAAAAGGCGCGGTAACTTGAAAGTTACCTGAGGGTGCGGTGTATAAAATTAATTTACAGCATATTAACGACTGCTTGCCATATATCTTGAGTTACCAATACATAACCGGGAAACGACTGGTAATGCCCTGCGATTCCCCGAAAATCAACGGGATGGAATAATATGACTCAATATAATCCAAAAAATCCGTATGGATTACAGTTGCCGGAACCCGTATCAGGATTTATCCGGGTAATTCCGCCGGGCATCGCGGCAATACTCCGGATGCCGTAACGCTATCCCGGGCATCATAAGCCCCCCTGCCGGAATCCCGGCAGCGACAGGGAGGGGCTATCAATACGCACACTGCTCACCGGACGGTACGGGCATAAAAAAACCCGGAAGCGTCACGACTTCCGGGCCCAGAAAATAAGTATTAACCACTAAAGCGGATTCTGGTCGGCCGCATTGATGTATGGATTGCTGTTCAGCTCGATCGACAGCGGAATCTGGTAGGTGAATTCCTTGCCGGCAGCCTTGACCAGCTTGTGCGTGTGGTTGGAGGATGCCGTACGGTCTACACCGACGTTGAAGCGCTTGTTGGTAAAGAATTCGTGCCCCTCACCCCAGAGTTCGATACGGCTCTGCAGGAAGATCTCCTTCAGCAGTGCTTCGCCCGTATTCGAGGACTTTGCATAACCCGAATCGCGCTTCGACACCAGGTCGTAAAGCGTCTGCTGGGCTGCGGAACTGTTGCCGCCGCGGGCTTCGGCCTCGGCCTTCAGCAGGTATGCCTCCGACAGGCGCATGTAGATTTCGTCAGCCTCGTAGGTCGGGGTGTTGAACTTGACGTTCGAATAGGCCGGATAGGTGAACTCCCCGACCGTGGTCTCGGTCGCATTGAAATTCTTCTTGCGGTAGTCGGTAGCTGCGATCTGATTATAGAGCTGGTCGTCGATAGCCATGTAGATACCCTTGTTGTTGGCATTGTCCACAGCCGTGATCGACATGAACGATGCGAAGGAACGGTTGCCGAGCGACGTGGAAGCAGCCCACGTGTAGCCCCAGATGGTCTCGGGAAGCGAGGTGCTCTGGAAACCCGAAGTCGTATACTGCTCCTCGTTCATGAGCGAGTAGCCTGCCGAAATCACCGCCCCGGCAGCATTGGCTGCCGTGGTGTAATCGCCTGTGGTCAGCGCCACGCGCGCCAGCACCATGTTCGCAACCGTCTGGTCGATGTCAGCCGTCGAGCTCATGGGATCGTAGCCCTCCTGCTCGAACAGGGCGATGGCATTCTGCAGGTCGGTCGTGATCGTGCTGTAAACCTCGGTCGACGGGGTGCGTCCCTTGGCACCCTCGACGGTCAGATAGAGGGGGACACCCGCCTTATCCTTGCCGCCGTGCATGTAGTCGTCCTGGTAAACGCACATCAGGTAATAGTAAGCCAGCGCGCGGTAGGTCAGCGCCTGAGCCTTATATACCAGCGCCTTGCCCGTAGCATCGTCGGGGATCAGGTCGAGGATCTGGTTCGACTGATAGACGATCTTGTAGTAACAGTACCAGCGGTCTGCCGTATAGGCATTGGTCTGGGCACGGATGCTTTCGAACATATATTCGTCGGCAAACCAGTTGGTCAGTTTCGTGAGCACCATATCGTTGCCCTGCAAATCCATACCCAGATTCCAGACCATGAATCCGCGGTCGTTGGTTCCTGCCAGACGGTTGCCGGTATGCATGTAGTTGACGGCTCCCTGCATCATGGGTGCGAGCACGAGGTCGGCATTCTCCTTGATCAGTTCGCTCAGCTGCTCATCCGACACCTGGCTGCCCGAAGGCTCGGTGTCGAGCTCGCTCGCACAGGATGCGAACAGGAGCACCGTAGCTATTGCGATGTAATATACTATGTTTTTCATACGCTAATATCTCGTTTATTATAAGTTCATCGTAATACCGAAAGTAAAGGTCTTCGCCTGCGGGAACCCGAATGCGTTCTGTCCCGTGTAAGCGGTACGCGGGTCGAAGCCCGTATGCGCGGAGGTGAAGTAGAGGTTGTCGGCGGCGAAGAAGACACGCAGCGACTCGATGCAGATCTTCGACGTCCAGCGCTTGGGCAGCGTATAGCCGACGTTGATCGTCTTGAGGCTGAAGTAGGAAGCATCGCGGTAGAGGTAGTCGCAGTTCGAACGTACGAAATTCCAGGTGCCGTTGAACATCAGCTTGGGGAATTTGGCATTGGTATGCTCCGGCGTCCAGGTGTTGCCCACGAGGTCTTGCGAGGCTACAAAACCGGCACGTCCCGGATCATATACGTTGGCCGAGTTGCCGTCCCACTGGCGGCCGCCGATCTGGTAAGCCGCAGCCAGCATGAAATCGAAGTTCTTCCAGCGGAACGAGGTGCGAAAACCACCCGTCACGTCGGGCAGCGCATCGCCAATCTCGTACTGCGTGGCTTCGTTGATATTGAAGGTCTTTTCACGGCCCGTAACCTTGCCTTCGCCGTCCACGACATCTTTCCAGAACGTCTCCTGGCCGGTTTCGGGATCTACGCCGGCAAACTTGAAGAGGTAGAGGTTGTAGTAGGACTTGCCTTTGCCGCGCAGGAAATTACCGCTGATGTAGTCGCCGCCCAACGCCGGGTTGCCCAGCTCCGAAGGATAGTCGATCAGGCGGTTGCGTGCGAACGAGGCGTTGACCGCGAAGTTCCAGTAGAGATCCTTATGCTTGAGGATGTCCACGCCCAGGTCGATTTCGAAACCGCGGTTAGCCAGGATACCGACGTTTTCCAGGCGGCTCGCAAGGCCCGTCGACGACGGGGTCGGACGGTTCCAGATCAGGTCGTGCGTACGGCGGTTATAGTAGTCGACCGTACCGTAAAAACGGTTCCACAGGCGGAAATCGATACCCAGGTCGATCTGGTAGTTGCGCTCCCACGAAAGATTGCGGTTACCCGTGCTGGCTTGCGTAATGCCGATCTGGCCGTTGGTTTCCCCGATCGTCCAGAGGTTGGTGTAGGGATACGAAGCCGAAAGCTGGTTGCCGGCCACACCGTAGTTGACGCGCAGTTTCAGTTCGTCGACCCACGTAGCGTTGTCCATGAAGCTCTCGCCCTTGATACGCCATGCGGCGCCCACAGACCAGAAGTGGCCCCACTTGTCGTACTTGAAGCGCGACGATCCGTCGTAGCGGTACGAACCCGAGAAGAAATACTTGCCGGCGTAGTTATAGTTCACACGTGCGAAATAGCCTTCGATGGCGGTCACCACGGTGCTCGAGGTCGAACCGTTTTGGTACTGAGAAACGGCGTTGCCCAGTTCGGGGATGCCCGGGTAGAAAATATTTTTCTTGTAGGCGTCCACGACGCGCGTGTCGGTCTTACCGAACTCGTGGCCGATCAGCACGTCGAAGTTGTGGTTCTCCTTGATGGTCTTGTTCCAGTTGAGCATCTGCTGGGTGTTGTACGAGAAATAGTTGTTGTTGTACTTCTCGACAAGACCGTTGTTGGTCGACGTGGCAGCCGTACCGTATTCATTGTTATAATAGAAGGTATCCATCCGGTACACGTTGTCCAGCGTGAAGTTGGCCGTGAACTTGAAATCCTTCAGGAATACGACCTCGCCGTAGAAATTGGCGTAGAGGTTGTCGCGAACCGAGTTGTTGATATCGCGGCTCATCGACTGCATGGGGTGCGCGAAGTTGTTGAACGAGTTGAACTGATCCTGCGTTGCACCGTAGGGCGAAAGGGTCGTGCCGTTGCCCTGCTCGTACATCTTCGTGCCGTCGGCATTGTAACGGATGTTACCGTCCAGGTCGCGGGCGTAGTACGGCACGGTGGGGTTCTGCCACATCGTCCACAGGAACACGTTGCCCGTGTTGGCGCCCGAATAGCCGGGGCTGTCAATATCGCGGCGGGCATACGAAAGGTTCGTCCCGACCTTCAGCCATTTGGTGGCCTGTGCATTGAAGGCGGCGCGACCCGAGTAACGCTTGAATCCCGACATGATTACATACGAGGGGTCTTCGAGGAAGCTGCCCGAAACGTAGTAGTCCATCTTGTCGTTGCCGCCGCTGATGCTCAGCGTGTATTCCTGACGGAACTGCTTGGTGAACAGGTAGTCGTCGTAGTTGTCGGCATAGAGCAGTTTCGCGTCGGAATTGAGCTTGCCCGTGGCGGGGTCGATCAGCGTCGTGCCGTCCGGGATCTTGTAGGCCATGTAGTTTCCGAGCACGGGCATGAGGTTGGAGTTCGCCGCATTGGCAAGCACAGCATGGCTCGCCCCCGGATTATTCGCCTCAAGGTAGTTATAAAGCCCGCCGTATACATATTCGTAATAGTCGCCGGGGTTCTGCATGGTCTCATGCTCTTTGATACCCTGCTGATTCCAACCCCACTTGGCTTCGAACATGATGTTGGCCTTCTGGTTGCGCGTTCCCTTCTTCGTAGTGACGAAAACCACGCCGTTTGCGGCACGCGAACCGTACAGCGCATTGGCAGCGGCATCCTTCGACACGACGATCGACTCGATATCGAGCGGGTTGATCGTCGAAAGCGCCGACGAATAAGGCACGCCGTCGACGACGATCAGTGCGGTCTGGGTTCCGTTGATCGAACCGATACCGCGGATGATGATCGAAGCGTCGTCACCGGGCTGTCCCGTAGAGCTGTACGACTGCACACCGGTAACGGCGCCTTCCAGCATTCGCGAAGCGGAAGCAACGGTGGTCTTTGATATTTCACCGGCCGAAACCGATGCGATCGAACCGGTAAAATCCTTCTTCTTGATTTCACCGAAGGCCGTGATGACTACATTGTCGATCGCCTGTGCGTTCTCCTTGAGCGTCACCGAAACATGGGTGTGCCCGGCGATCGCGACGGTCTCGGTGTCATACCCGATGAACGAAACGACCAGTTTCCCGTTTGCAGGGGCTGCAAGCGAGAAGGTGCCGTTCGTACCTGTCGTGGTACCGATATGCTGGCCCTCGACCATGACTGTGGCTCCAGCCACCGGAGCACCGGCGGCATCGGTAACTGTACCGGAAACCTGCCTGTTCTGGGCGGATACGTATAACCCGCATACCAAAACGGCAATTAACGATAGTACAATTTTTCTTACC
>NZ_FR893468.1:0-8931 GCF_000435435.1 Alistipes sp. CAG:29
TTTAATTAACTAATTACAAATATACAATGACGGAAATTATCCAACGGAAACTCAACGACTCGGCCTGGGTGCGGTGGACGGCGCTCATCCTGATCGCACTGACGATGTTCTTCGGCTACATGTTCGTGGACATGATGTCGCCCCTGCAGAGCATGATCGAGGCACAGCGCGGCTGGACGCCCGACGTGTTCGGCATGTACGGAAGTTCGGAGTTCATCTTCAATGTCTTCGGATTCCTGATCCTGGCAGGTATCATCCTCGACAAAATGGGTGTGCGCTTCACGGGAATGCTCTCGGCATCCCTGATGTTTATCGGCGCCTGCATCAAATATTACGGCGTGAGCGACGCCTTCATCGGCACTGGCGCCGAGGCTTGGCTCAATAGCTGGTGGGTATCGTTCCCGGCCAGTGCCAAACTCGCATCGCTCGGGTTCATGATATTCGGATGCGGTATGGAGATGGCCGGCATCACCGTTTCGAAGACGATCGCCAAGTGGTTCGAAGGCAAGGAAATGGCCCTCGCAATGGGGCTGGAAATGGCCATTGCCCGTGTGGGTGTCTTCGCCGTTTTCTCCATCTCGCCGTGGCTCGCCAACATGGCTCCCGCAACGGTCGTGCGCCCGGTGGCATTTTGTACCCTGCTGCTGCTGATCGGACTGCTCACCTACACGGTATTCACCTTCATGGATCGCAAGCTGGACAAACAGCTCGGGCTGGATTCCCGCGGCAACAACAGTTCCGAAGAGGAATTCCGCATCAGCGACCTGGGCAAGATATTCAGCAGCAAGGTATTCTGGATCGTAGCCATACTCTGCGTGCTCTACTATTCGGCGATCTTCCCCTTCCAGCGCTTCGCCACGAACATGCTGGAAAGCAACCTCGGCGTCACGGCACAAACGGCCGCCGACATCTTCCGCTGGTTCCCGATGGGCGCCGCGGCCATCACGCCGCTGCTGGGCAGCTACCTCGACCACAAGGGCAAGGGCGCCACGATGCTGATCTTCGGAGCCGTCCTGATGACGGTATGTCACCTGATCTTCGCCTTCGTGCTCCCGGCCTATCCGAGTACGCTCGTCGCTTACGGCGCCATCATCATCCTGGGAATCTCGTTCTCGCTGGTACCCGCAGCGCTGTGGCCCTCGGTTCCCAAGATCATGGAGACCCGCTACCTGGGTTCGGCCTACTCGCTGATCTTCTGGATCCAGAACATCGGCCTCTGCCTCTTCCCTGCTGTCATCGGCTACGCCCTCAAATTCAGTAACCCGGGGCATGTGGACGGCACGGCCTACAACTATACGCTCCCGATGGTGATTTTCGCCAGCTGCGGCATCGCGGCGATGCTCCTGGGACTGTGGCTCAAGGCGGAAGACCGGAAAAAGAACTACGGGCTCGAACTGCCCAATATAAAGAAGTAGCCAAACTACGACGAATAAATGAAGCGGAAGGGCTGCCGTGCAATGCACGGCAGCCCTTTGTAATTTTCCGGAGGCAAGGGTTCGGGGAAAATCCCAGCCACGCGATCCGGAATCAGCGTACCATTTCGTACAACTCGGCGATGCGCGTGCACATCTCCTCCCACGAGAAGCGTTTGCGCTCCTCGATGCAGTTCAGGCGGAAGCGTTCGATCGTATCCCCGTCGTACATCCGCGCAATGGCATCGGCCACGCCCTGCACCGTAGGCTCGCAGACATACCCTACGCGACCGTCGGGCACGATCTCCGAAAGACCGCCGACGTCGGTGACGACCATCGGCACGCAGAACTGGTAGGCGATCTGCGTCACGCCGCTCTGCGTCGCGGTCTTATAGGGCTGGACGACGAAATCCACAGCCGAGAAGTAATATTTCACCTGTTCGTCGGGAATGAACCGGTCGTGGAGGATCACCTCGTCCTGCAGGCCGTTGTCGGCAATCTGCCGCAGGTAACGCTCCTTGGGGGTGTAAAATTCCCCGGCGACGATCAGCCTGCGCCCCGCGGCAAGCCCCCGGCGACGCAACCCCGCCCAGGCGTCGAGCAGCAGGTCGAGCCCTTTGTAGTCGCGGATCAGCCCGAAGAAAAGCACGTAATCGACCGTCGGATCCAGCCCCAGCCGTACACAAGCCTCGTTGCGGGCGACCCGCTCCCCGAAGTTCTCGAAAAGCGGATGCGGGGAAAACAGCGCCGGGGCATCGCTGTATGCCTTCAGTTCGCCGTGCACCTGCTCGGACATGTAGACGAACCCGTCCACGACACCCAGGTAATAACGGTTGAAGGGTTTGTCGGTCAGGTGGTGCTCGTGGGGTTCGACGTTGTCGATCTGGCAGAGCACCTTCGTATGGTCGTTGCGGCGGGCGAAACGGGCAATGGTGCCGAAACAGGGTGCCATGAAGGGCGTCCAGTATTTCATCAGCACGAAATCGGGACGTTCGCGGCATATCCGGCGACCGATACGCACCCAGTTGAAAGGGTTGACCGTATTGACGCACCGGCAGATGTGCAGATCGGCCGGCGGCGGCGTGGATACGGTCTGGCTCTTGCCCGGGAAGAGCAGCGAAGGGTATTGCAGCGTGAAAGTCTTTATGTCGACCTCGTTCCCACGCCGCTGAAAGGTGCGGGCCATGATCTCCATGATCGAAGCCAGTCCGCCCCGGTACGGGTGCGCAGGGCCTAAAATCGTAATCTTCATACGGCAAATATAGGAAAAGATAGCGCAAACGGCTGTCTCTTTTGCCGTAAATATACGGACAGGACAAACTTTTCGCACCACCGCGATTCCATGCGCAGGGGCATAACGGGAAGATCCCGGCAGTCCGGCACCCGCCCCGGCCTGGTTCCCGGCCGGGACGAGGCTCCGTAAAAAGACGCAGCAAAGAGCCCGGAGGAAAAACACACGGAGAAAAACCGGCAGGGAAAGCATGGCGGCAAGTGTCCGGCGGGAAGAACGCACAGCGAAGAGCCTGCCGGACGGGATTCACCGGGAAAAGCCCGCACAAAAAACGGGGCGCCGCGAACGGCACCCCGCAGACTCGGGCCAGGGACGGTTATTCGCCGTCGTCAGTATGTTTGAAACTCTTGGCGGTATGCTTGCTGCCCGCTGCGGACTGCAGCGCCAGGTACTCCTCGCCGTAGTCGAGCATATGCTGCAACTCGGTGCGGAAGGTATCGAGGTGTTCCTCCTCCTCGACGATAATGTCCTGGAACATCTTGTGCGTCACGGCGTCCTTGTGTTCGGCGGCGATGCGCGACGCCTCGTTATAGGAGTCGATCGTGCTCTGCTCCAACTGCATGGCCAGGCGGAGCATCTCCTTGGCGTCGGTCACCTGCTTGGTACGGAACGAGGCGTTCATGTCGACGTCGCCCTGCAGGAACATGATGCGGTCGGAGAACTCCTCGATATGGCGCATCTCGGCGATCGAGATCTCACGCATGATCTTCGAAAGGTACTGGTAGCGGTCATCTTCGAAATGGGTGTGGAAATACATGTACTGGAGCGATGTGGCGATCTCCTTACCTACGGCATCGTTCAGCAGGTCGATGCTCACCTGATACTTGTTCTGTGTTTTGACTGCGGTTTCCATAATGAAAAAGGTTTTGCAGCCCTACCTGCAAAACCCGTTCCACAGAGTGCCGGCAGGACATTCCCCGCAGGCCTATTTCCACTCGATAGAGGCACGTACAGCCACCGTACCGGCATCGCTGCGTATCTCGAACAGCGCCGTACGGCCGCGTTGTTCGTAACCGACGGCAAGCGTCTGCCCGTAACGGCATTCGCGCAGGAAATGGATGTCGAACCGCACGGGTGCCTCCTGCATCAGCATTTCCAGGGGCAGCATGTCGATCATCATTTCTATATAGCGCATCGTATTGACATGGCGGTTAAAGTCGATGTCGCTGTAAACGACCTTGTGCATGACCGTCTGCGCCGGGTTGACATCGCGGATCTTGCGCGGCTTGTCGGTCGGCGAAGGGGCATCGACGATGGCTTCGGCATGGGCGTCTCCCACCCACGACAGGTCGAGCGCCGAACGGCTCTTCAGATCAATCATCGCCCACTGCGTCACCGCACGGCCGAATTCGTTGCCCGCGGCGTCGGTCAGCGTGAAATTACGCGTCGAGAGCACCCGCCCGTATTCGTTGATCCACGTGGCGATCGTATAGTCGGTATACTGCCCTGGCTGGCAGTCGAATTCCACGGCCATGCGCGAGAGCACCCACGAATGGTTGTCGGCATTGAGGGCGTCGACCCCGAAACCCTTGCCGTGGGCGTCGATGCCCGCCGTATTGAGGATCGCCGAGCCCAGCGACGGGATCGTGGCCCGGAGCGTGAAATCCACATCCTGCGGTTCGACACGGTAATTATAATGCGATTTTTCTCCCATGTAATTGATATTTAGCGTTGCATGGCGGCAAAGATAAGAATTTTTCGTATATTTGGTTGAACATTAACCCTCAATAAAAGCGTTAGTTATGGAAATGAAGAAACTCGACTTCGCGGAAACCCTGAAGGATTCGATCGAAATCGGCGTCAAGAACGCCCCCCGATCGTCGTGGCAGTGACCCTGTGGCTGGTAACTATCTGGATACCCTACCTAAACATAGGGACGACTATCGCCTTCATCACCTTCGTCGTGATGTTCGTACTCTTCGTGCTGGCCGCTTCGATCGCAATGGCCATCGAAGCCTCGTTCTGGAAACAACTGAAAGACAACGTGGAATAAATACGCGCCACAGCAGGCGAAGGACGGCGCTGGTGCCGTCCTTTTTTATCCGCGACCAATTATTTTATCGAAAAACGATAAATATTATTTGTTTTTCGAAAATAAATACTAATTTTGCACTATCGAAACTCAAAAACGAACAAGCATGCAGAACAAAAAAAGACTGCACAGGCATTTACTGCTGATCTACATCATCTACTTCGCGGCGCTGATCGTAGGTTTCGCAGCGAGCTTCGTCCCGGATTTCTCGCGCGGATGGCGCGATGCGCAGGACACGCTGGAGATCGAGATCCCGCAAGGCGGCATACGCTCCTATTACGTCTCCGCCCCGGTAGTGCGCAAGGCCGCCGAGCCGGTCGTGATCGAGGGGCTCCCGGCCAGCATCGAACCGACAATCAGCCGGATAGACCTGCGCGTACAGGTGGACGAGGCCTACACGCTCGGCAACGCGTTCAAGGTGATGGGCAACAATGTCTACTGCTACCTGCTGATGGTGATAACGGGCCTCTCTTACCTGACGATCCTCGTGCTGATAGCCCTGATCATCAATTCGCTCCGCAAGTCGATCCGCGACGAACAGCCGCTGCGCCACAGCAATATACTGCGTACGCGCGCCATCGGCATCCTGATCCTCGTAGCGGAACTAAGCGAGGCTCTGATGAAATACATCAGCAACACCGAGGCGGCACGACTGCTCGAAGGCACCTCTTTCGAGGTCGTGGGGACATTTCCGCTGAGCTACTGGAATGTGATCGTCGGTATTTTGTTCCTCTTCATGGCCGAGGTGCTTTCCCTCGGGACACAACTGAGCGAAGAGCAGAAACTGACTATCTAAAATAAGTAACATAGCATGGCAACGATACAGACAATTAAAGGGGGGGGGACGACATTATGGCTATAATAATCAATATAGACGTCATGATGGCCAAGCGCAAGATGTCACTCGGCGAACTGGCCGAACGGGTGGATATTACGCCCGCCAACCTCTCGATACTCAAGAACGGGAAAGCGAAGGCCATCCGGTTCTCGACGCTCGAAGCGATCTGCCGCGAGCTCGACTGCCAGCCGGGGGACATCATCGAATACCGCCCCGACCTGCCCGCAGAAAAAGAATAACACAAAAACCCTAATACGATCGATTATGAAAAAATTAACAATGCTGGTTGCAGCCGCCTTCGCAATGACGAGCGCAATGGCCCAGCTCAACCCGATGGAGCCGATCCCGGCGGACAAGGATGTCCGGACGGGTAAACTCGAAAACGGAATGACCTATTACATCCGCCACAACGAAAAGCCGAAAGGACAGGCGGATTTCCACATCCTGCACGACGTGGGAGCCATCCAGGAGAACGACGCGCAGCAGGGCCTCGCCCACTTCCTCGAGCACATGGCCTTCAACGGCACGAAAAACCTCCCCGGCAAGCAGATGATCGAATACCTGGAGAAGGTAGGCGTGAAATTCGGCGCCAACCTCAACGCCGGCACCAGCTGGGACATGACTTCGTACATGATGAAAGACGTCCCGACCTCACGCGAGGGCATCATCGACAGTGCGCTGCTGATCCTGCACGACTGGTCGCACTTCATCGCCCTCCAGCCCGAGGAGATCGACTCGGAGCGCGGCGTGATCATGGAGGAGCTCCGCACCCGCGACAACGCTTCGTGGCGTTCGACCATGAAGATGCTCCAGGCGCTGGGCAAGGGCACGAAATACGAGCACCGCAACCTGATCGGCTATCTCGACGGGCTGAAAGGCTTCCAGCACAAGGAACTGGAGGATTTCTACAACACATGGTACCGCCCCGACTATCAGGCGGTCGTGATCGTGGGTGACATCGACGTCGATGCCGTCGAAAACAAGCTCAAAACGCTGATGAGCGATATTCCGGCCCCCGCCGCCGATGCCGCACAGAAAGAGGTGATCACGGTGCCCGACAACGAAGAGCCGATCGTCAGCATCTACACCGACCCCGAAATGCAGGGTTCGCGCGTGCAGGTCTTCGTAAAGCGCCCGGCCGTACCCGAGCAGTACAACAACCTGGTATACGGCGAGATGCTCGACGTGGTACAGGCTTACATGACCACGATGGAGAATGCCCGTCTGCAGGAGATTTCGATGCAGCCCGACGCCCCGTTCCTGGGCGCAGGCATGAACTCGGGCAGCATCGGCGTAATCCCGACGCTCGAGGCCACGATTTTCGTCGCCATGACGCAGGATGGCAAACTGGCGCAGGGTTTCGAAGCCCTCTACACGGAGATGGAGAAGGTGCGCCGCCACGGCTTCACGCAGGGCGAATTCGAGCGTGCACAGAACGACCTGATGCGCCGCGCCGAGCGTTCGTACACGAACCGCAACGACCGCCGCAACGCCGAGTTCGTACAGACCTACCTGGATAACTACCAGCAGAATACGCCCATGCCCGACGCCGAAACCGAATGGCAGTTGGACAGCATGCTGATCAAGGCGCTCAACGTCGAGGCGGTCAACGCATTCGCACAGCAGGCGATCTACCCCAACAACCAGGTGATCGTCATCACGGCACCTGAAAAGGAGGGTGTCGTAAATCCGACGACCGAGGAGATTCTCGCCATCCGCGACAAGGTCGCCGCAGCCGAGATCGAGGCATACGAGGACAACACGGTCAAGGAACCGCTGATCCCCGAAGGAACTACTCTGGAAGGTTCGCCCGTGAAGAAGACCGCGCAGAACGCCGAGTACGGCACGACGGAATGGACGCTGGCCAACGGAGTGAAGGTCATCGTGAAGCCCACGACCTACAAAGCCGACGAGGTTCGCATGAGCGCCCTGGCCAAGGGCGGCCTGTCGATCCTCTCGGACGAGGAGTTCTACATGGGCGAGATGATGCCCGCCTTCAACTCGATGTCGGGCGTAGGCAAATTCTCGGCCACCGACCTCAAGAAACAGCTTTCGGGCAAATCGGCGTCGGTTCAGCCTTCGGTGGAGAACTACGCCAGCGCCATGAACGGCGTATGCTCGCCCAAAGACCTGGAGACGATGTTCCAGTTGCTCTACCTCAACTTCACGCAGCCGCGTTTCGACGAGAACGACTACAACACGCTCATGAAGATGCTGCGCGCACAGTTGGAGAACGTCAAGTCAAACCCCGACTACCTGATGGAAGACAAGTTCATCGACGTGGCATACGGCAACAACCCGCGCCGCCAGATGGTTTCGACCGAGATCATCGACAAGTTCAGCTTCGAGGCGCTGCCGGCCATCTACAAGAAACTCTATCCGGATGCCAACAGCTTCGTATTCAAGTTCGTGGGCAACGTAGACCTCGAAACGCTCAAACCGCTCGTTGAAAAATATATCGGCTCGATCCCGACCTCGAAGAAACCGATGACGTTCGCGGACGACAAATGCGATCCCGTGAAGGGCGAGGTGACCGAGGACTTCACGGCCTCGATGCAACAACCCAAGGTTTCGGTACGTTACATGTTCTCCGGCGAGATGCCCTACACGCTCAAGAACAAGGCTGCCCTGTCGTTCCTGACGCAGGCGCTCAACTCGCGCTACCTGGTTTCGATCCGCGAGGAGAAGGGCGGCACGTACGGCGTACAAGTATCCGGTTCGACGGAATACATCCCGAGCGAGACCTACAACATGACCATTTCGTTCGACACCAACGAGGAGATGGCCGACGAGCTGCGCGAGATCGTAATGAAGGAGATCGAAGAGATCGCCGCCAACGGCCCCAAGAGCGAAGACATCGAGAAAAACCGCGAGTTCATGCTCAAGAGCTGGAAAAACAGCCTCGAACAGAATGCCAGCTGGATGAACTACCTCAACAGCAAATACGGCTCGGGGCTCGACTACCTGGCCGATTACGAAGAGGTGCTCAAGACGCTGACCGACGCCGACGTACAGGCCATGGCCAAGAAGGTGCTTTCCGACGGTAACCTCGTGAAAGTCATCATGCGCCCCGCAAAGGAAGAGGCGAAATAAGCCCCCATCCGACAGAATGAAAGGTAGCCGTGAAAACGGCTGCCTTTTTGTTTGCAACAGGAGGTAAAAATATTACCTTTGCAAAAATTTTAAACCAAAGTGCTGCCATCCCATGTCTCGTAGTCTCAACCTGGTCTCAGGCCTCTATCTTAAAATATCCATTCTGACGATCGTCGCGGGGCTCGTACTCCGCATCGTGCTGCTCTTCAACGGGCAGACCAGCGACCTCGGTTTTTCACCGGGCGAGTGGTGCCAGGTATTCCTG